>NZ_JAASHD010000022.1:0-64360 GCF_019734375.1 Clostridium sp. K04 | reverse complement strand
TGTCTTGGATACAAGACACCGTTAGAAGCATTTAACGAAGAACAAGCTAAGTGTTGCACTTAGCTTGACAATTCGTCTACCTTAGGCACTGGTTTTTAAATTTTATGTTTAAGGAGATTTAAAAATGGAAGTAAAATTAAAAATGGATAGCAATGTAAATAAGGAGGACCATGATTACGCATTAGGTCATGTGCATAGCAAAGATAAGAAAGGATTTCTTTCAATGTTTGTAGTAATGCTTGGATTTACATTTTTCTCGGCTAGTATGTTAACAGGTGGAAATCTAGGGACAGGCTTAACATTAAAAGAGTTCTTCATAGCAGTATTATTAGGAAATTTAATATTAGCTTGTTATACAGGATTGTTAGCATATATAGGAGCAGATACAGGACTTTCGATGCATTTACTTGCTAGGTATTCATTTGGAGAAAAGGGTTCATATCTTGCATCATTTATAACTAGTATTACACAAATTGGATGGTTTGGTGTTGGAATAGCAATGTTTGCAATACCAGTAGCAAATAGATTTAATATAAATTTATATTTATTAGTAGCAGTAACAGGATTATTAATGACAGCAACAGCTTATTTTGGAATGAAGTCTTTAACAATATTAAGTGCAATAGCAGTACCAGCAATAGCTATATTAGGAAGTACATCAGCAGTGATGGCAACTAATTCAGTAGGTGGAGTACAAGGGTTAATGAATATAGAGCCAACTAGTAAAATGGAAATGGTAACAGCGGTAACTTTATGTGTTGGTTCATTTATAAGCGGAGGAACAGCAACACCTGACTTTGCTAGATTCTCAAAAAATAAAAAAGTAGCAGTTGGAACAACAGTAGTAGCATTCTTTATAGGAAATTCTTTAATGTTCTTATTTGGAGCAGTAGGTGCAATGGTTACAGGAAATTCTGATATAGCAGATGTAATGTTCTCACAAGGTTTAGTAATACCAGCAATATTAGTTTTAGGATTAAATATTTGGACAACTAATGATAATGCAATTTATACATCTGGACTTGGATTATCAAACATAACTAAGTTGCCTAAAAAACAAATGGTAATCATAGGAGGACTTATAGGAACAGTAGGATCAATATGGTTAAATAATAACTTTACAGCATTCTTAACTTTCTTAAACTCAATGTTACCTCCAGTTGGTGGAATAATAATAGCAGATTATTTCTTTATAAAGAAAAGAAAATATGATAATATTGAAAATGCAAAGTTTAAAAATGTAAACTGGATAGCAATAATAGCTTTCTTAGTAGGATTTATAGTTGCAAATGTTGTAACAATTGGAGTTATAGCATTAAATGCAATTTTAACAACAATGATAGTTTACGTAATAGGAACAAAAATAACTGAAAAATAAGGTGATGATAATATGTTAATTAAAAAAGTAAGACTTTTAGATAGAGAAGGATTATTTGACATAAGAATAGTTGATGGAAAGTTTACTGAAATAGCAGAAAATTTAGATGTTGTAAATGATGAAGAAATTATAGAAGGAAATGGAGCATTAGCTTCTGCTCCTTTTATAGAACCACATATACATTTAGATACTACTTTAACAGCTGGAGAACCAGAATGGAATAAAAGTGGAACACTTTTTGAAGGAATAGAAAGATGGTCTCAAAGAAAAGAATTCTTAACTAAAGAAGATGTTAAAACTAGAGCTAAAAAAGCTATAGAATGGCAAGTTGCTAATGGAATTCAATTTATAAGAACTCATGTTGATGTTACTGATGAGAGTTTAATTGCTTTAAAAGCAATGATAGAAGTAAGGGAAGAAATTAAAGATTATGTTACATTACAAATAGTAGCTTTCCCACAAGAAGGAATTCTTTCTTATCCTAATGGTATTCAATTAATAGAAGAAGCTATAAAGTTAGGGGCTGACGTAATAGGGGCTATACCTCACTTTGAATTTACAAGAGAGTATGGTGTAGAATCTATAAATAAAATATTTGAATTAGCTAAAAAATACAATGTATTAGTAGATGTTCATTGTGATGAAATAGATGATGAGCAATCAAGATTTTTAGAAGTAGTAGCAGCAAGAGCTTTAGAAACAGGCCTTAAAAATAAGGTAACAGCTAGTCATACTACAGCAATGGGATCGTACAATGATGCATATACATATAAGTTATTTAGGTTATTAAAAATGTCTGGAATAAACTTTGTTTCAAATCCTTTAGTAAATACTCATCTTCAAGGAAGATTTGATACATATCCTAAGAGAAGAGGTATAACAAGAGTTAAGGAATTAAACGAAGCAGGAATAAATGTTTCTTTTGGACATGATGATATTTTTGATCCATGGTATCCAATGGGAACTGGTAATATGATAGAAGTAGTTCATTTTGGGTTACATGTATGCCAAATGATGGGCTATGATGATATAAATGAATCATTAAAGTTTATATCTACTAATAGTGCAAGAACATTAAATATTGAAGATATATATGGAATAGAAATAGGTAAACCAGGGAATTTAATATTACTAAATTCTGAAAGTGGTTATGATGCTGTTAGAAGAAGAGCAGAGGTTTTATATTCAATAAGAGAAGGTAGAGTTATAGCAAAGACTATACCAAGCAAGTCATTTATAACTGTAAATGAAGAAAAAGAAGTAACATTTAAAAGATAGTAGAAATAAAAGCAGATGAATTGCATTAAATTCATCTGTTTTTATTTTTTTATTATATTTAAAATTAATGAACTTAATTTATATAATATTTTAATTGATTCTACATATATTGTTAGTAAACTAAAATATTTATAAAAATGGAGTGATATTAAAATGGATGATAATGCCCTGATATTGATTGTTGTTATTGCTATTCTTATTATTATGTCAGCTTACTTTTCAGCTACAGAAACAGCTTTTTCTAGCTTAAATAAAATTAAGCTAAAGAACTTAGCTGTAAATGGAAGTAAAAGAGCCGAAAGTACATTAAATCTCGCTAAAAAGTTTGATAGCATACTTTCAACCATATTAATAGGTAATAATATAGTGAATATAGCATCAGCATCAATAGCTACTATAGTTTTTACTAAATATTATGGGGATGCAGGTGTAACAATTTCAACAATCGTTATGACTATAGTTGTATTAATATTTGGGGAAATATCTCCTAAAAGCTTATCAAAGGAGAGTCCTGAAAAATTTGCAATGTTTTCTACACCAATATTAAAAGTATTGCTTATTATATTTACCCCACTAAATTTTGTGTTTGGGTTATGGAAAAAGACTATTTCTAAGGTAATAAAAGTTGAAGAAATTCCAATAGAAGTTGAAGAAGAATTATTGACTATTGTAGAAGAAGCTGAAATTAAAGGTGGAATAGATGAACATGAGAGTAAGCTTATACGTTCAGCTATAGAATTTAATGATTTAGATGCAGATCAAATACTAACCTCAAGGGTTGATTTAATTTCAATATCTAAAGAAGCTACAATAGAGGATGTAAGAAGGGTTTTTAAAGAAAATAAATTTTCAAGAATTCCTGTTTATGAAAATAATATAGATAATATAATTGGTGTGATTCATGAAAAAGATTTTTATGATGCACTAGATGATAAAAAAGTTAATATTGATAGTATTATAAAACCAATATTATATGTGACTTCAAATACTAAGATTTCAGAACTTTTAAAGAAGTTTCAATATCTTAAAAATCATATGGCTGTAGTTATAGATGAATTTGGTGGAACCATGGGAATTATAACACTTGAGGATGTATTAGAGGAACTAGTAGGTGAAATATGGGATGAGCATGATGAAGTTGTAGAATATTTTAAAAAGATAGATGAAGATAAGTATTCGGTTATATGCAGTGTTTCATTAGGGGATTTTTTTGAAGAATTTAATATGAAGGAAGAAGTAGATGATTTTGAAGTACAAACTGTTAACGGATGGGTTATAAAAGAATTTGGATATTTACCTAAGGTTGGAGAAAGTTTTGTATATAGAGATTTAAGTATTTCTATTTCTAAAATTGAGGAGAGAAGGGTAAAAGAAATAATAGTTGAAAGAATTGAGGAACAGAAATGTAGCTAATTTTTAATAAAGTAAAATACAATTGAGATGAAATTCTCAAATGTATTTTACTTTTTTTAAATATATTACAAGCTAATTTTAGTTACATAATATAAATTTTGATGTATTATTAATAGGAAATATAAATATAAATATAAATGATTGGAGTAAAAAATGAAAGCAAATATGTTTATGCCAAAATATATGTTAACTTTTAAATGTATTGGATCAGAATGTGTAGATACATGTTGTGCAGGATGGGATATAAATATAGATGAAGATACATATAAAAAGTATAGTAATTGTACTGGAGAGCTTAAAGAGTTAGTTAAGGGTAAATTTAGAGAAAATAAAAATAGTGGCGATTATTTTAATAAAGGGTTTATGATTTTAAAAGAAGAAAATAGATGTCCATTTTTAAATGATAATTTACTATGTGATATTCATGGAGGAATAGGTGAAGAAAATCTTTGTATAACTTGTAAGAGGTTTCCGCGAGTATATAATATTATAGATGATGTATACGAAAAATCGGCTTTACCATCATGTGAAGAAGCATGTAAAATTGCATTTTTAAATAAAGAAAAAATGGAGTTTATTGAGTGTGAAGAAAAAATAGATGAAAGTGCTATTGAAATTAGAAGGATAATAGATACAGAAGCCTTTGAAGATAGCGATAGTTTACTTCAATATTTTTGGGATATAAGAGTTAATTCAATAAATATAATTCAAAATAGAAATTTTACTATAGAAGAAAGATTAAATATATTAAAGAATTTTTATAATATAATCCAAGAGTTTTATAAGAAAAATGACTTTGAAAGTATAGAGGAGCTTTTAGAAGATTTTAGTGAGGATAATGTAAATTTAGAAGAGTTAAAAGGAAGTCCTTTTAATGAAAGTAATGAATTTTATTTAAGCCTTATAGATGAAAAACTTATTAATAATATAAAGGGAATAAGGCTTAAAGAATGTGTAGTAGAATATAAAGAGGGTATTTCAAAATATGATGATTTAAGCAAATATATAAGTGAAAATCAAGAGGGTTTTATAGGACTTAAAGAATACTCATATATTTTAGAAAATTATTTAGTTAATCAAATTTTTAAGGACTTAATTCCATTTAATAAAGGTGAAAGCTTAAACTTAAGTATAAATGTATTAATTAATAGTTATAAGATAATAAAGGCTTATGTAATAGGAATTGCTTTAAATTCAAAAAAGGCAATAACTGAAGATGAAATAATAAGAGTTATTCAAAGTTTAAGTAAAGATATAGAGCATAATAAAGTATTTAAAAATATATTAGAAAATAATATATAGTTTAAAGGCGTATTACTAAATTAATATTAGTTTAGTAATACGTTTTTTATTAGAATTAATAATAAATTAAATAAATTGAGGTTTGTAAGAATTCAGAAATTAAAAATGAGACTGATTATTTGAGAATAAGCAATGGTATAATAATATTAGTATTTATATTTTAAAGGGTGAGGTGAGTATAAATGGAGTATGATTGTGGATTTACAAAGAGAAATAAATGGTTTAGATATCGTGCAGCGGCAATTATTATAGAAAATGGACATGTTCTTTTTGCTGGAAATGAAAGAGAAAGTTATTATTATTCTATTGGTGGTGGAGTTCATATTGGAGAATCTGCAGAAGAAGCTGTAAAGCGTGAAGTGTTAGAAGAAACTGGTGTTGAGTATGAAGTAGAAAGATTAGCATTTATACATGAAAATTTCTTTGATGGAGATGGTACTTTAGAAGGAAGGGAATGTCATGAGATAGCCTTATATTTCTTAATGAAACCGAGAGGGACTCAAGAATTAAATAGCAATAGTTATACTCAAGGGGTAAAAGAAAATATGTATTGGTTACCTATAGATAAATTAAATGAGTATAGAGCATATCCAACATTTTTTAGAGAAAAATTAAAAGATTTAAAAAATGAAATCCAACATATTATCACTTACCAAGATTAAAATTAAATAGTAATTACTATTGAGTTATATAAGGAGAAGTTTATGAGAAGTGAAAAGGAAATGTATGATTTGATTTTAGATATAGCTAAACGAGATGAAAGAATTAGAGCTGTATATATGAATGGCTCAAGAGCTAATCCTAATATAAAAAAAGATATATTTCAAGATTATGATATTGTATATGTGGTAACAGAAACTAAAACTTTTATAGAAGATAAAAAATGGACAAGTAATTTTGGAGAACCAATTATTTTTCAAGAACCAGATAAATTGGATAAAATGCAAGGAATTAATATTGACTTTAATAATGGATATACTTATTTGATGCAATTTACAGATGGAAATAGAATAGATTTGCATCTGCAACCAATTAATATGTTAACTGAGGAATATAACAAAGATAAATTAGTAGTTCAATTATTAGATAAAGATAATATTTTACCAGAAGTTAAGCCTGCTAGTGATGAAGATTACTGGATTAAAAAACCTAGTTATGAAGAATACTTTAGTGAATGTAATAATTTTTGGTGGGTAGCACCATATTGTGCAAAAGGATTATGGAGAAAAGAAATTCTCTATTCAATAGGTGTTATGAATAACTATGTAAGAGATGGATTAATAACTATGATTAAGTGGAAGGTTGGAATAGAGACAAATTTTAAAGTTAGTATTGGAAAATCTAATAAGTTTCTTAAAGAATATATAGATAAAGAATTATGGGATAAATTAATGAGTACTTTTAATATGAGTGATTATAATTCATCATGGACAGCGCTTTTTATAACTTGTGAGTTATTTGAAGAGGTTGCTTATAGTGTATCTAAACAATTAGGATATGAGTATAATTATGATGAAGCACAAAGAAGTTTTAATTTTATTAAACATATAAAAGAGTTACCAGATGATGCCTTAGAAATTTATTAAATAAAGCATGAGAAGAGGATGTAAAATGGATAAGATTATTTATAAAAAGTTAAAAGAAGAAGAAATAAACGAAGAATTATTTTCAAAGTTTAATAGATATCAAGAGGTAAAAAGATGTTGGAGAAAACATGGAGATAAGTGGGAATTAGAAGATGTTCCATTTATAGAACAATGGGGTAAAGAAGAATATAAATTTTTAGTAAAATGTTTAAAAAATACTATAAGAACAAATGGAGTTGTTATAGGCGCATTTGATAGGGAAAGTTTAATAGGATTTTTTTCTATAGAAAGTGAATTCTTTGGAGCACATAAAGAATATGTACAATTATCATCTATTCACGTTTCTTATAAAAGTCGTGGCAGAGGTATAGGTAAAGAACTTTTCATAATTGCTATTCAAGAAGCAAAACTACTTGGTGCAAAAAAACTATATATTTCGGCACATTCTTCAGAGGAATCACAAGCATTTTACAAAGTAATGGGATGTGTTGAAGCTGAAGAATATAATGAAAAAATTGTTTCAAAAGAACCTTATGATTGTCAGTTAGAATTTGTTTTATAGATATTAATTACTTTAGAGGTTATTGTAATAAAAAATTACAATAACCTCTTTGAAATACATATAATGGAAAAGTGATTAAATATATGTTATAATAATTGGTAATGATTAGTTAAAAATTATTGAAATATGGGAAGGGAATAGGATATGGGAATTAATGATGAAAGAGAAATAAAGTTGACAACTGATAGATTAATATTAAGGGAATTTAATGAAAATGATTTCGCTGCGGTGCATGCTTATGCTTCTGATATAGAAAATATTAAGTATATGATATGGGGACCTAATTCAGAAGATGATACAGTTGAATTTTTAGTAGAATGTATAGAAAATGCTAATAAAAATCCTAGAAAACAATACGATTTTGCAGTGACTTTAAAGGATACAGGAAATGTAATAGGGGGATGTGGTATTTATTTAAATGATACATTAGATGAAGCAATGCTAGGATGGGTTTTACATAAGAATTATTGGAAGAAGGGGTATATGACCGAAGCAGGCAAAGAATTAGTTCGATTTGCATTTGAGGAATTAAAATTGCATAGATTATATGCTACTTGTGATGCAGAAAATTATGGTTCTTATCGTGTTATGGAAAATATAGGAATGAGAAGAGAGGGACATGCTATTAAAAATAGAAAGGTTGTTGGTTATAAAGATGAATATCATGATGAACTTTTCTATGGAATTTTAAAAGAAGAATGGAATGAAAAACAAAATAAATAATAGTGTAATTAATAAGTGGATAGGTTGTTGATATATTATTATGAAAATACAATAGAGGAATAAGAGTGAGGAATTTAAGGGAGGATAACGTAATGAAAGTTGCTTTAAAAAAGTGTACATTAAATGATTTATTTACACTTAAAGAATTATCAATAATTAATTATGTAGATACATATGGTCAAGATAATACACCGGTAAATATGGCAAAATATATTGATAAAAGCTTTAGTGTTGAAAAGCTAAGTCGTGAAATAATAAATGAAAACTCTGGAGTTTATTTCATGTATATAGATGACATGTTAGGTGGATATGTAAAATTAAACAAATATAAAGCGCAAAAAGATATTAAGAATCCAAGATCAATGGAAATAGAAAAGATATATATATTAAAGGATTATCAAGGTAAGGATATAGTCGAGGAATTTATTGAACAAGTAATTAAAGTTGCAAGAAATGATAGTAAAGAATTTATATGGCTTGGTATATGTGAAAGAAATGATAGAGAAATTTCATTTTATGAAAGGAATGGATTTAAAGAAATTGGTAAACATTCTTTTAAAGTAGGAGAGAAGCTTGAAACTAAATTTATTATGCATAAATATATAAAGTGAAATTTAATTGTATATTAGTGTAAAAGGGTAATTAAAATTAGGAAATTAATAGTAGATATATTAAAAAAATAATGATAAACTAGGTATGAGAATTAGGTTCTCATACCTTTAATTTCGTAAAAGGAGTGATGTATTATGATGAAAATAATAAGCATTGAAATGGATAGTGTATTAATTAGTGAGGTGGGTATTAATTAGCCTTACAGAATTGTAATGAAACTTTTGATACCTCCTCACTAAGGGTTTAGTTGAAATTAATTTAAACTTTAAGTGCATTTCGGAGGAAAGAAAATTGGAAAAAACAAATTTAAATAATATTGGACTAACTGAAAGATTTGAAATTGAAGCAACAATGTATGAAGATAATTTATTTTTAGCAAGGGTATCTGTTCAGCATAAAGATAAATATAAAATTATTACAGAAGAGGGAGAGGCTTTAGCAGAAGTTTCAGGTAAATTTAAGCATGAAGCATTAGGCACAGAAAGTTTTCCAGCTGTAGGAGATTGGGTTATGGTAGATAGATTAAATGATAGTAATGGAAATGCTATAATTCATCATGTATTAAGAAGAAAAAGTGCTTTTGAAAGAAAAGTTGCTGGAAATAGAAGAGATATTCAAATAGTGGCTGCAAATATAGATATTGTGTTTATATGTATGGCACTTAATAATGACTTTAATATTAGAAGATTAGAAAGATATATATCAGTTGCTTGGGATAGTATGGCAACACCTGTAATAGTATTAACAAAAGCTGACCTTTGTGATAATGTTTTAGAAAAGCAATTAGAGGTAGAAGCCGTTGCATTTGGAATTGATGTATTAGTAACAAGCTCTATAAATGGTGAAGGCTATGAAGAAATTAAGAATTATATAGGTAAT
Organism: Clostridium sp. K04; assembly: GCF_019734375.1. Classification (NCBI taxonomy): domain Bacteria; kingdom Bacillati; phylum Bacillota; class Clostridia; order Eubacteriales; family Clostridiaceae; genus Clostridium; species Clostridium sp. K04. Next base: position 54,627 of record NZ_JAASHD010000022.1, on the reverse strand, counting down.
AATAAAACAGTAGCATTCATAGGTTCATCAGGTATAGGAAAGTCAACTCTTATAAATAAACTAATGGGAGAAGAAATTCTTCTTACAAATGGTTTAAGAAATGATGATAAAGGAAGACATACTACAACTCATAGGGAGCTTTTAGTACTACCTAATGGAGGCGTAGTTATTGATACACCTGGAATGAGAGAGTTGCAACTTATTACTGGAGATGTAGATAAATCTTTTTCTGATATTGATGAAATAGCAGCACAGTGTAAATTTTCAGATTGTAAGCATGAAAGTGAACCAGGATGTGCTGTAAGAAAAGCAATAGAAGATGGAATAATTGATATAAATAGATTTGAAAGCTATAAGAAGATTCAAAAAGAATTAAAATATTCAGAATTAAAAGGTAGAAAATTAGAAAAAGAAAAAATTAATAATATGTTTGCAAGTGTTGGTGGAATAAAAAATGCTAGAAAATTTGCAAAAGAAAAAAATAAAAGAAGATATAATTAAATAGCTTTTAAAATAATGTAGGAGCTCCAAATTTATTATTTGGGGCTTTTTTAAGTAAATATTATATCTCAATAAAGATATTTTAGGTGATAATATGAAAATAATAATAGGAATAGTGGTTATTTCATTTGTTTTTATAAGGGTATATAAAGCTAAGATAAAAGGATATATTGGAGAAAAACAAGTAAGTAAAAGATTAAGAAAATTAAATAAACGAAAATATAAGGTGCTAAATAATGTATTGCTAAAAACTGCAAATGGTAGTACACAAATAGATCATGTTGTTATATCTATATATGGAGTTTTTGTTATAGAAACAAAAAATTATAAGGGAATAATAAAAGGAAATGAATATGATGAAAACTGGAGTCAAATACTAATAAATAAAAATGAAAATTTAAGAAATCCTATAAAACAAAATAATGGTCATATAAAGGCAATAAAAGATTTAATTCCTGAAATAAGATACAAAAAGATAAAATCTATTATTTTATTTAGTAAAAGAGCAAGGTTAAATGTAAATGCAGTTACTGATGTTACATATATTAATAAAGTAAATAAGATAATAAAATCATATAAAACTAAAGAGTATACAATTGAAGAAGTAGAAAGAATATTTAAGAAATTAGAAGAGTTAAATGTTAATTCATTTAAAGAAAGAAAGGCTCATGTTAAAAATGTTAAAAGAACAGTAAAAAATGCAGAGAAAAAACTGAAAAAAAATAGGTGTCCAAGATGTGGAGGAAAGCTTAAAAAGAAAAAAAGTAAGTATGGAAAGTTTAAAGGATGTAAAAATTATCCTAATTGTACCTTTAAATTAAATGCATAATATAGAAAGTTGGTGGGAGTATGGTTGATTTATGTTTATTGGGCTGTGGTGGAAATATGCCAATGCCCTATAGAAATTTATCTGCAACACTTTTAAATTTTAAAGGAAGAAAAATTCTAATAGATTGTGGGGAAGGAACTCAAGTATCTATGAGAATGATTGGATGGGGGGTTAAATCCATAGATGTAATTTGTATAACACATTGTCATGGTGATCATATTATTGGTTTAACAGGACTTTTATCAACTATAGCAAATAGCGGAAGAGAAAAAACGTTAACTATAATTGGACCAGAAGGAATAACAGAAGTAGTTAAAGGACTTACTGTTATAGCAAAATATCTTACATATGATTTAAATATAATAGAAAACCCTAGGGAAATTAATTTTAAGGTTAATGATGATAATCTTGAAGTTGTTGAAAAATGTGGTGAAATAAAGCTTACAACATTAGAAGTTGATCATTCATCACCTTGTATAGGATATAGTTTATATTTTAAGCGTGATAGGAAGTTTTCAGTAGAAAAAGCTGAAAAAAATAATGTACCTAAAATATTATGGAATAAGCTACAAAAAGGTTATGAAGAAATAATAAATTATGAGGGCAAAGAATATAAAAAAGAAATGGTACTTGGTGATGAAAGAAGAGGAATAAAAATAAGTTTAATTACGGATACTAGACCTTTAAATTGTATAGTTAATTTTATAGAAGATAGTGATTTGTTTATTTGTGAAGGTAATTTTGGAAGTGATGATGATATAGATAAAGCTATAAGAAAAAAACATATGACATTTAGCGAAGCTGCAACACTTGCAAGAGATGGCAATTGTAAAGAACTTTTATTAACTCATTTTTCACCTGCGATGTTAGAACCAAAAGAATATGAAGAAAATGCAACTAGAATTTTTAAGAATACTATTATTGGAGAAGATAGATTAATAAAAAGTATTAGCTTTGCTGATAAGTAAAAATGAAGAAACTCCCAAGAGAGGAGAATAGATAGATTTGTTTTTACACAAACCTATCATAAAAAAAATAAGCATAGATGTCTATCACTAAAGTAATTTTCATCTATGCTTATATTGTACAAATCTATCTATAGTCTCAACTCTCAAAGGAATTTCCACATCAACTTACCACTTGTTAATTGAAATTATCTAGTTTTGTTACTGTTTAAAGATTTCTTCTAGGAATATTTAATTTAATAGATTTTTCAATTTCTGAAAGCATTCTTGAGTCTTTAGGATCTACGAAAAGACAAGTATAGCCTTTTTCACCAGCTCTTCCAGTTCTACCAATTCTGTGGATATAAGTTTCAACATTTTCAGGTATATCATAATTGTAAATATGATCAACTCCTCCAATATCTAATCCACGAGAAGCTACATCAGTTGCAATTAAATATTGAATATCAGCATTTCTAAAAGATTTCATTATTCTTTCTCTTTTTGATTGTTGAATGTCACTATGAATAACCTTACAGTTATATCCACGTCTATGCATAACTACTTCAAGTTCATCAGCTCTTCTTTTAGTTCTGCAGAATATTATAGCCATAAAAGGATTGTCTTCATCTAACACTTTACATAAAGCTTCTCTTTTTTCTCTATCAATAGTTTCAACAACTTCTTGGTTAATATTAGCTAAGGTGATTTCTTCTTTTTTAACACTTACGATAATTGGATCATTCATATATCTATACGCAAGCTTTTTAACAGCACTGTCCATTGTTGCTGAAAAACATAAAGTTTGTTTTTTCTTAGGGGTTTCTTTCATTATTAAATCAATTTCGTTTCTAAATCCCATTAAAAGCATTTGATCAGCTTCATCTAATACTATAGTTTTTAATGTGTTTAACTTAACCGTTTTTCTTTTTAAATGATCTAAAAGTCTTCCAGGTGTTGCAATAATAAGTCTTATGTTTCCTTTAAGTTTCTTCATTTGTGAACCTATATCTTTACCACCATACATTGATAAAACACCGATATCTTTAGCTGTACTTAATTTATTAGCTTCCTCTGTAATTTGAATAGCTAATTCTCTTGTTGGAGAAATAATTAATGCTTGTATTCCTTGTGAGTTTAATGAGATATTTTCAAATATAGGTAGTAAAAATGCTAAAGTTTTACCAGTACCAGTTTGAGCTTCAGCAATAACATCTTTATTATTTAAAATATGTATAATACTATCTTGCTGAATGGGAGTTGGATTTTGTATTCCAGATTTTTTTAATACATTATCTATATCATGACTAATTCCTAAATTTTTAAAGTTCATATAATTTACCTTTTATCTTTCATCTAAAGTTTCATATTATTATAACATCTATATAGCAATAGTAGAAAGTAGATTACTGGAAAAATAATAATTATTTATATATAAAAATGAGAAATCCGATAAGAAAATATATATTTTTCTTATCGGGTAAAATAAATTTTATTCCAATACTTGAATTATTTCATTGTGTAAATGTAATAATATTGAATTTTTTGCTCGTTCCCAAGAGTCAAAAGTAGTAATATTATCATTGATATACTTATAAATATATTCAACAATTTCATTAACATCTTCAATAGTATAATCATATACAATATCTATTTTATCGATTAATACTAATGTTTCAGCTACTTGTGCTTTTACAGCATCATCTATTATGTTAAAATTGACTCCAAATCTAGAAATTAAAATATCTTTTTGTTTGTTAATATGCTTAGATTCTGTATAAGTTATTTTAAGATAATCTAGGAAATTTTCAAAATCTCCAACATTATCTAGAGGTTCTAAAGTGAATAAAATTCTAAAGAATAAATTCCAACTAAATTCATTATTTATTACATTTTCAAAATACTTTCCAAGGGTTTCTTTAAAATAATCATTATAAATAACTTTTCTTTCAAATGATAAAGATGAGTTGAAATTTAAACTTTCTTCAGAAACTGAATTTAAAGTATTTAATGCTGATATAAGAACATTAGTATAATCAGATTCGTTTGAAATATTATTTTTAAAAAATACATATTCAACGATAGTTTCACATGAGTCTTTAAAGTTAATTGTCATATCAATAGATTCTTTCATTTTATGAGAAAACATATCGTAAATAAGTTTAGAAATTATTTCTTGAAGTTGTCTTTTATTAGGAGTATTTGATTTTACTTTTTTAGATTCAAAGTGCTTTAAAACTGTTAATAATTGATTATCTATCATTGTTAAATTATTTTTTATAGAATTCATAATGTCTCTTAAAAATTGATCTTCAATAATATAATTAGAGTTTTTATAAATTATTTGATGTTCTATTTCACTCCAAAACATATTAGTTAAAGATTTAATTTGTAATTCAAAAGGAATAACTAAATTTTCGAATGTAAATCTACCATCAATTCTATAAATGGTAAAACCATTTTTTTGCTTTTGTGGCTGTTTTCCTGATAGTTTAAGAGAAATATGATTATTATCTTCACAAAAATAAAAGTCGTTATCAGCTTTTTTATTAAAATACTTTTTTAAAAAACGATAAATCTTTTTTTCATCATCACCAAATCTACATTCAATTCTTATACCAATAAGGTCGCTTAATCTAAAAATAAGTTCATTAGCATCAGGATAGCGTTTGTAATAATGATTTCTTAAGATTTTTTCACGTAAACTTTCAACAGATTTAACTCTACAGCTAATATTAGAGTATTCACAATAACTTTCATTTAATATTGAAAAAAAAGAATCCTCCAATTCTGCTGAAGCTTTTAGTAAAGTATTTTGATTTCTTTTTAATTCATTTAATGCTATTTCTAAATAGTCAAATTCTTTAATATTCAAAACTACACCTCTGTTAAATAATTATATTAATATGATTATACAAATTACTATTTAATATAACCAATAATATTATAATAGTTTATTATCTAAAATTGTAGTAAAATAGTAATTAAGGAATAAAAATGATATTATTAAAAATATAACTATTTGTTTAGTGGAGATATGAGAAGAAGGAGTAAATATGGTAAGCGAAATAAATTTAAAAATAAAAAAATTAAAAGAAGATATTTCTGTTAAAAATAAGTTAGATAATGAAATAGTCGTATTAGAGCGTAATTTAAAAAATGAAGAAATAGAGTTAAGCAATTTAGAAAAGAAGCTTAAAAAGGAAAAAAAGGATGTGGATAATTTAAACAAAACATCATTTTCTAATTTTTTTGCAACTATATTTAAAAATAAAGATGAAAAGTTAGAAAAGGAAAAAGAAGAATATCTTAATGTGAAAATAAAGCATGAAGAGGTATTATATAATATAAATGTAATAAAATCAGATTTACAAAATAAAAAAGAAAAGCTTTTTAGCATAGAAAATTGTGAAAAAGAATATGAGAAAGTAATGGATGAAAAAATAAGCATCCTTAAAAATAATGGTGATTATGCAACAAAGGAAAATATTAAAAGGCTAGATGACAAATTAAATGAGCTTATAGATAAAAACAATGAAATAAGAGAAGCTTATGGTGCTGGTAAGAGATTATTAGAAGAGGTGGTTTCAGCTAAAGAGGAATTAGAGGGAGCAAAGAAGTGGGGAACTTTTGATATTATAGGTGGAGATGCTATGTCATCAATAGCAAAACAAAGTAAAATAAGAAAAGCAAATATTAAATTTGAAAGAGTGTCACAACTAATATCAGAGTTTAACAAGGAATTAGGTGATATTAAATTGAATAGTTTGGAGTTTTCTAACGTTACATTTGCGCTTGATGTATTTTTTGATAATATTTTTACAGATATTTCAGTGCAAAGAAGAATTAATGAATCTATAGATGAGATTGAAAATCTAGAAAATAAAATAAAAGAAATTTTATATGTTTTACAAGATAAAGATGAAGAAGTTGTAAGAAATCTAAATAACATAAAGAATGAATATATTTTATTTATTGAAGAAGCAAATTAATTAATTCATAGCATAAAAATAAAATTATTAATATTAAAAGCAAATTAATATGTATTATTATTAATTTGCTTTATTTTATATTCAATATAAAAACATAATAAATAAACACAATTAAATAATAAAAAAAGTTGTTTATAAGAAAAATAGTTTTGCCGAACATTTTTGATTTTATTGTTTTACGTAATTAATTTGAAACTTTTAAGGTAATAATGTATTATGGATAATGAAATAATTTACTAAAGGAGTGTAATTTATGGATTATAAGGCAAAAATTAAAGAAAAGATGAGTAAATTATTATTTTTGGAGATGAATAAAGATGGATTTAAAGAAAATATAGGTATTCCATCATATGTTACTTTTAAAAATAAAGATTTATACTTACCAATTAGTTCAGAATATATAAGTTCAAATATTAATGATGAAATAAAAATTAAGAATCTTCCTATATATTACTTTATTGAAGGAATGTTTACTGCAATTGGTGCTGATGAAAATTTAAGATTTAATGAAGACTATGAATTAATTTTGGATTATATTAAAGATACAGAAAATTGTATTAAGTCATTAATTAGTAAAAGAATTGAAGATAAAAGATACTTAGATGCTTATCTTTTATTAAAGGGTTATTATACATATTCTAAAGATTTAGATGTAATGAAAAGAATATTACTTGTAGGGGAAACTATAAGGGAAGAAGACAGTAGTTTTAAAGATTTATTACTTGAGGATATAGATTACTGCATTAATAATAATTTAAAGATAGCAGAACCATATCTATATCAAGCAATTGTCTTAAAGAATGATGGAGATTTTAAAGCTGCTAGAGTTGCTATTAATGAATATTTAAATAAAGGCGGTAAGGTAACAAAAGAAGTTGAAATTATAAAAGCAGATATTCAAAATATTTCAGATTATGAAAATGCTATAGAATATTTAGCAGAAGATCCAGCGAAAAGTATTGAAATATTATTAAGATTAGCTGAAGAGTTTGAAGAAAATCCACTAATTTATTATTATTTAGGAATTGGTTTTAGAAAATTAGAAGATTATAATCAAGCTATTTATTACTTAAAAGAAAGTGTTAAGAGAGAAAGTGGTATTTTAGAGGTTATTGTTGAGTTAGGTTTAAATTATGCTTGTATAAATGAATTTGAAGAGGCAATTAAGCTATTCAAAAAAGCATTTGAAGCTTCAAGGGATGTAGAAATTTGTACAAATATAGTTATGTGTTATTTAAATCTTAATGATTTAGAAAATGCTAAATTACATTTAGATATAGCTAAAAATTTAAATCCAGATGATGAAATAGTAAAACAATTAGAAACTATGATTAATAAGTAATAATAAAGGAAGAGTTTATATGGGGAAAAATCAAAAATATAAGAGTATAGATATGTTAGGGTATGAAATTTTTGCTGCTAATATGGATGAATGCTTAGAAGTTGTACTTTCAAAAGAAAAGGTACATATTGTTTCAGGAAATCCTGAAGTACTATACACAGGATTAAATGATAAAAATCTATTTGATAATTTTACAAGTGATAAATCATTAATTATACCAGATGGTGTTGGTGTACAAATAAGTGCTAAGATATTAAAAACTCCTGTAGAAGAAAAAATAGCAGGAATAGAACTTATGAAGAAGATACTTGAAAAGTGTGAAGATAGTGGAGAAGGTATTTATCTATTAGGTGCAAGCGAAGAAAATTTAAAAGCTTGTGTAGCCAATATTTTAAGAGATTATCCAAGAATAAATATATCTGGATATCACAATGGTTTTTTTGATTTAGATAATCCAAGAGAAATATTAGAAGAAATAAAAGAAAAAAAGCCTATGGCAGTTTTTGTAGCAATGGGTTGTCCAAGACAAGAAAAATTTATTGTAAGATATATGGATGAATTACCATGCAAAATATTTATGGGGGTTGGAGGTAGCTTTGATGTTATTGCAGAAAAGGTAAATAGAGCCCCAAGATGGATGATAGATATAGGAATGGAATGGGCTTATAGAGTTGCAAAAGAGCCATGGAGAATAAAAAGACTTGGAAGTATTCCTAAATTTATATGGACTGTTACCAAGAGTAGAGGTAAAAACTAATGAAGGGTAACAAGATATTTAAAGCTGCATTCTTAGTTATGATAATTAGCATTCTAAGTAGATTTTTAGGTTTATTTAGAGATATGCTGGTTGGATATCAATTTGGAGTTAGTATTTATACAGATGCATATAAAGCAGCAGTATCAGTACCTGAGACTGTTTTTACTATTGTAGGACTTGCAATATCAACAGTGTTTATTCCAATGCTTAGCAAAGTTAGGTTTGAAAAGAATAAAGAAGAGATGTTTAAGTTTTCTAATAATATTATTTCTATATTATTAGTTATTTCAGTAATTGCTTTTGCTTTAGGATTTGTTTTCACAGATAAAATTGTTGCTTTTATGTTTGATGGGTTTAATGAAGAAAAGTTTAATCTTACAGTTTTTTTAACAAGAATAACTTTATTTAATCTTTTATTCTTATCAATAAATGCATGTTATACTGCAATGCTTCAAGTTTGTGAAGATTTTATAATTCCTTCAATTTTAGGAATGTTTTTTAATGCTCCAATGATAATTTATTTAATATTTTTTAAAGATATTAGTATCATTGGATTAACTATTGCAAATGTTATAGGAAATTTTTTGAGAGTTGCAGTACAGTTACCGGTTTTATATAAACATGGATATAGATTTAAGTTATTTATTGATTTAAAAGATGAAAGAATAAAGAAAATATTGATATTAATTATACCTGTAATCATTGGTTCGGGAGCAAACTCCTTAAATATGGTAGTTGATATGAAGGTAGCATCTTCATTAGGTGATGGAGCAGTAAGTGCATTAGATTTTGCACAAAAAATAATAGTTTTTGCAAATACTGCAATAACAACTTCTATCGTATCTGTAATGTATCCACTAATGGCTAATAAATTAAATGAAGGAGATATTAAAGGATTTACTAATTACTTAACAAAATCTATTTCTATTATAGCCTTATTATTGGTGCCTATTTCAATAGGATTTATACTATTAAACAAAGATATCATAAGTGCTTTTTATGAAAGGGGTAATTTTAATGAAGCAGCTGTAAAGATTACAGCAAGTGCTTTTTTAGGATATTCATTAGTATTGCCATTTACAGGAGTAAGAGATATTTTAAATTCATCGTTATTTTCTATGCAAAAAACTAAAGTAACAACAATTAACGGAATTATTGGAGTAGTTGTTAATATTATTTTAAGTATTACTTTATCAAAAATATTCGGAGTATTTGGGGTAGCAATAGCATCTACAATAGCATCAATGGTAACGTCAATTTTATTATTTATTTCTACTAGAAAGTTTGGTGGACACTTTGATGTTGTACCTATGATAATTAAACTGTTAAAAATAAGTTTATCAGCAATGGTAATGTTATTAGTACTAAAAATATTAAATATTATGATAAATTTAAATAATGCAATATTAACTATCTTATTTAATGGGGTAGTAGGAGGCGTTGTTTATTTTATATCATGTAAAATATTTGAAATTGAAGAATTAGATGAAGTAATAAATATGATGAAAAATAGAGTATATAAGTAAGGGACTTAGGAGGAAATATGAAGATATTATTTATAGCATGTTATTCACCGTTAATTAATAATTCGGCATCTATTGAAACCTTACAATATTTAAATAACTTAGCAAAAATTGATGGGAATGAAGTTCATCTTTTAACAGTGAACTTCCCCAAAAATTCAATTTATTATGATGAGTATATATTAAGTATGTTAGATAAAAGAGTTAAAAAGCATATAATTTCTGGCGGAAAAATATTTGAAAGAATAATGCCTAAGAAATCTAAAAATGCAGAAGTAGTTAATGTATCTAACGGTAATAAAAGTTTTGTAAAAGCTTTATTAAGAAAAGGTAAATCAATAGTAGCGATACCAGATATGTATTTTAATTGGGCAAAAGCTGCAAGTAAATATGGTATTGAATTAGTAAAAAGAGAAAAGTTTGATGTTATGTTTTCAATGCATGAACCGCCTTCTAGTCATATTTGTGCTCTTAAAATTAAAGAGGAATTTAAGGATTTACCTTGGGTTACATATTGGAGTGATCCATGGCTGAAGGATTCAACTAGGGCTAATATAAGCAAAGCAAGAAGAAAATTTGAAGGATCATTTGAAAAAAGAATAGTTGAATTAAGTGATAGATTTATTTTTGTAACTAAAGCTAATAGAGATGATTACGTATCTTCTTATAATATTCCAGTTGAAAAAACTTATATTGTAACAAGAGGATATGATGAAAATCAATATGAAGAGATTAAAAAGAGTTTAACTCCAAAACTTATAAATAAAGAAAAAGTTAATTTTGTTTATGCAGGAGAAATATTCTCAAAGCTGAGAGATGTTAGGCCTTTTATAGAAGCATTAAATAATATTAAAGATACAAATATTAGTTTGTATAATGATTTAAATGTTATGTTCTTTGGGAATATTGATGATGAAGAAATAAAGAATAAATTAATGGCAGTTGATAATATTAATGTTTCACCAAGAATTCCTTATGATGAAGCGTTAGCTTATATGCTTAATAGTGAAGTGCTATTATTGTTTGGAAATAAAAATTCAAAACAAATTCCGGCTAAAATTTATGATTACTTTGGAGCAGATGGTATTATTTTTGTGATACTTGGAGATGAAAATGATCCTATAAAAGATGTAGTAGAAAATAAAAATAAGTGTGTTGTTGTAAATAATACTGCTTATGAAATTGTAAGTGGAATTAATAAAATAATTTCTATGATTAAAAATGGTGAAAAATATGGTCCTATAGAAGAATACAAATGGCAATATATATCAAAGAAGCTTAATGATATTTTAAAGGGGTAATTATTATGCATGTAATGTTTATACCTTCTTGGTATGATAATAATAGAAATAAAGTTCATGGTAGTTTTTTTAGAGAACAGGCAAATAAGCTTCAAGAAAATGGAGTAAAAGTAACTGTTGCATATAATGAAATTTGGCCATTAACATTAATGGGAAAAATAAAAGAAAAAAGTGGTTTATCTTTTAAAGTTGAAAAAGGATTAAGAACTTATAGATATAAAAATTATAATTTTATTCCCAAAAATCCATTGATGTTTAAAGTTTTTGATAAAAGAATGGAAAAGTTATATAAGGAAATTACTAAAAGAGAGGGAAAGATAGATATTATTCATACACAATCATCATTATGGGGTGGTATAAGTGCTTCTTATGTAGCAAAAAAATATAATATTCCATTAGTAATTACTGAACATTCTTCTGTTGAAAGAGGAGTTTACGTAAAGAAAAGTTATTACAAAAGGATAATAGAGTCTTATAAAAGTTCAAATAAAGTTATAGCTGTAGGAAATGGACTTAAGAAAGAAATTGAAAAATTAAGTGGTCGTAATGATATAGAGGTTATTGGAAATCTTGTAGATTTATCTTTATTTGATATTAGAGATATTAAAAGAGAAAGTAATGAGTTCATATTTTTTAGTGTAGCATTTTTAGAAGGTGAAAAAGGATTTGATACTTTAATTAAAGCATTTGCAGAAAAATATAAAAATAAAAATGCTAAATTAGTTGTTGGTGGAGATGGAAGTCAAATGGAATGGCTAAAAGGCATAGCAAAAAGTGAAAATGTAGAAGATCAAGTTGTTTTTACTGGTGCATTATCTAGAGAAGAGGTTGCTAATTGGATGAATAAGTGTAATGCTTTTGTATTACCTTCAAGATATGAAACATTTGGAGTAGTATATATCGAAGCATTAGCAAGTGGTAAACCTGTAATTGGAACTTTTAATGGTGGAGCTGAAGATATAGTAACTAAAGAGGTTGGGATATTAGTTGAAATAGATAATGTCAAAGCATTAAGTGAGGCTATGGAGTATATTGAGCAGAATCACAAGAAGTATGAACCTAGAGCATTAAGAAAGTATTGTACTGAGAAATTTAGTGCAAATGTTATAATAAATAAAATAATAAATGTTTATAAGGAAATAATAAAATAAAGGGGTGTTAGTATGAATTTTAAGGATTATACAATAGATAAGTTTTTATATGAATTAAAAACTGATTTGTCATCTCCAGGAGGTGGAAGTACTGCAGCGTTGGTTTCAGCATTAGCTGGAGCTTTAAACAACATGGTATACTCATTTACTGTAGATAAAAAAGCTTTTGAAAAATTAGATGATAAAAATAAAGAAAAGATGTTAGTTTTAAAAGAGAAATGCGAAGAATTTATAAGTAAAAGTATTACTTACATGGAAGCAGATAGAGATACTTTTACTGCGTTAATGGATACTTTTAAATTGCCAAAAGATACTGATGAAGAAAAGAAGTATAGATCTAAGACTATTAAAGAAAAAACAATAGCAGCAATGGAATCACCATTAAATTTAGCTAAAGATTCTTTAGAGTTTTATGATAATATTGATTTTGCAATTGAATTTGGAAATAAAAATTTAACATCAGATGCTATTGTTGCAGCAATACTTTTACATTCTGCTATTGAAAGTTCAATAGTTAATGTTTTTGTTAATTATAATAGTTTATCTAGCAATGAAGGATATGAAGATATTCCGGAAATTTGTAGAGAAATAATAAGAAAATCATTAAGTAAAAAAGAGTTGATACTTAAAGAATACGGTATCTAAAATTAAAAGTCATAACATATAGCCAATAGTTAGCTATATATTATGACTTTATTTTTTTGAAATACTTAGGATAAAAATATTAATATTTATCTGATGGTTAGATTAAGTAATAATCCTACCTCTTTAGCTTAGAGATAACAACCGACGGGCCCGTAGACTAAGGTTATATTGGGGTAAGAACAAATTCCAACCCAAACTCAATCTTATGCTAAGAATTAAGTTTATTGAGCTTGATATTCAGGAAGTTCAGTAAGTGGTTTAAATTCATAACCATCTGCTCTAATTTGTTCAATTACTGTTTTTAAAACAGCAGTATTTGTTTTAGAAACAGCATGTATAAGCATTATACAACCAGGATGAACACCATTAGTAATTTTTTTGATAGCTTCTTCTTCACTAGGTTGGTTATCAATAATCCAATCTTTATATGCAAAGCTCCAAAAAATAGTTTTATAACCAAGATCCTTAGTTTTCTTTAGAGAATTAATTGAGTATTTTCCCATTGGTGGTCTAAAGAATTTAGGCATGTCTGTACCAACAACTTCTTTATATGCTTCTTCTACATCAGTAAATTCTGCTTTGAACTTTTCTGGATCTGTAACAGTTGCCATTGATGGATGATGATTAGAATGATTACAAACTAAATGACCTTCATCAGACATTCTCTTGATAATTTCAGGGTTAGAAACGATATAAGGTTTCACAACAAAAAAAGCTGCAGGAACCTTTTCATCTCTTAATATATCTAGAATTTTTGGGGTATAACCATTTTCATAACCTTCATCAAAAGTTAAATAAACAACTTTTTCATTAGTATCTCCTAGATAATAAGCATCATATTTAGATAAAAGACCGGTTGCTTCTTTTGGACATTCTGGCAATGTATCTTTGCCACGATTAACAAAATACCAATTTAATTCGGTATCATCTGAAGCAATGTTTATGGAGTGACCAAAAGCAATGCTAGAAAGACAACTTACCGATAAAATTAAGGTAAGTAAAAATATAAATAACTTATTTTTTCTCATTAAAATCCTCCCTTTCTAAGTTATATTAATATGTTTTGTATATGACAAGATATTAAACGTGGTAAAAAAAGGGTATATAGGGATATCGAAAATAAATAACTAAAAAATATATAAAAAGGAATTGACAAGAAATAATTACAGGAATATAATAGTAAAAGAATAAAATATAAGGAGGTAGGAATATGTTAAATTTAAAAATTAGAAATAATAAAGAAAATAGAATAAGTATTGATAACCCTATCTCTATGGTTTTATATAAATAATAAAAATTTGTATAAAATTTAATTAAAATTATATGTAATAATTAGAGGTTGTGGTTATTAGCCATGGCCTTTTTGTATTTTTACAAAATTAGTATGTATTTTATCTTATATGATAACTATAGTCATGGCATAGCCATGGCTTTTTTTATTTAAAGGAGGCGAAGTTATGGGAAATGGAGATTTTAAAGGTGGATGAGCATTAAGTTTTAAACTAAAGGGGGAGTCGAATAATGACTAAAGTATTTAAGTATGTTTTAAAGTATAAAGGAACATTAATTTGGGGTACTATATCTATGCTTATTGTAATAGGTGTTGATTTATTAATTCCATATATGCAGCAAATATTTATAGATGAGGGAATTATTGCAGGAAATAAAAATACCATAATTTTTGTATTAGGAGCAATTTTAAGTATTTCGATAATTAAGGCCATATTTGGCTATAATAAAGAATTTAAATATGATTTATTGAGCACTTGGGTTCATGAAGATATTAAAAATGATCTTTTTACTCATATTCAAAAATTAGAATTCAAGTATTTTGATGAAATGAATACTGGCGAGCTAATGTCTAGAATTGGAGAAGATGCAGAAAATATATGGCAGACTATAGGTTATGGTTTAAGGCTTTTTGTTGAAAATATAATTTATTTTGTTATATCTACAATAATTTTATTTTATTTAAATTGGAAATTAGCCTTAGCATGTTTCATAGTTATGATTCCAATTGGCTTTATAGCTGTACAGCTTGAAAAAAAGTTTGGTAAATGTTATGGAGAAATAAGTGATAAAACAGCAGAAATTAATACTACGGCTCAAGAAGATATAGCAGGTATAAGACTTGTAAAGGCTTTTTCAAGAGAAAAGTATGAAATAAGTAAATTTTTAAAACTGAATAAGTCTTATTATGATTTAAATATGGATCAAGCAAAGGTAATAGGAGATTACTTTCCTAAAATAGAGTTTTTAACGAATATTTCTCTAGTTTTAATGATAGTATTTGGCGGATATTTAGTTATGAATGGAGAAATGTCAATTGGTGTATTAGTAGCTTTCAGTGGGTATATATGGAATCTTATATGGCCAATGAGGATGTTAGGAGAGCTTACTGATTTGATTTCAAGAAACTTGGCTTCTGCTAAAAAAATATTTGCAATTATTGAAAGAGAGCCAGAAATAAAAAGTGGAGCTTTAGAAGATGTAAATATAAAGGGTGATATTAAGTTTGAAAATGTTAGTTTTAGTTATAATGATGAATTAGTATTGAAAAATATTAATTTAGATATAAAGGCAGGAAGTACCATAGCTATAATGGGAACTACAGGTTCAGGAAAATCAACTTTATTAAATCTAATAGGAAGATATTATGATGTAAAAGAAGGTTGTATAAAAGTTGATAATATAGATGTTAAAAATTATGATTTAGAAGTTTTAAGAAGCAGTATGGCAATTGTACCACAAGATACTTTCTTATTTTCTGATTCTATATTAAATAATATAAAGTTTAGCAATGAAAATGCAGATATAGAGGAAGTAAAAAAATATTCTAAGTTAGCATGTTCTTTAGACTTCATAGAAACTTTAGATGAAGGGTTTAATACAGAAATAGGAGAAAGGGGAATTGGACTTTCAGGTGGACAAAAGCAAAGAATATCAATTTCTAGAGCTTTAATAAGAAATTCCTCAATTTTAATTTTAGATGATTCAACTTCAGCTTTGGACATGGAAACTGAACAAGAATTATTAAAAAATTTATCAATGATGGAAAAGCAAAGCACAACATTTATAGTTGCACATAGAATTTCAGCAGTAAAAAATTCAGACTTAATAGTTTATTTAGAAAATGGTGAAATAAAAGAAAAAGGAACTCATGAAGAATTATTAGAGTTAAGAGGTGCTTACTATGATATTTATTGTGAGCAATTTAAAGATTTTAACCTTTTAGAAGAGGAGGTTATATAAGATGCAAAATAATATAAATAAAGATGAAGAAGTTATGAGACGTAGTAAAAGTGAAATAACAATTAAATTATTATCTTATCTTAAACCATATAAAGCTAGTTCTCTTATAGTGGTTTTATTGATGCTTTTTGTAATGATGTGTGAAATTGTCAATCCATTGTTGTTAAAAATTGCAATTGATAATTTTGTAGCTAATAAAAATGTTAATGGCTTAATAATAATAGGGGGTTCGTTAATATCATTAAATTTAATAGCTTGGGTATTATCTAAAATAAGGTGGAAGATGATAACTAGCATAACTAATAATATTTTAGTTAATATAAGACATGAATTATATAGTCATATTCAATATTTATCTTTTGATTTTTTTGATAGCAGACCTGTAGGGAAAATACTTGCAAGAGTTGTTGGAGATGTTAATGCTTTAAAAAATTTATTCTCTCAAGCAATTCAATCATTTATTCCACAAATAATTAATTTGATTTGTGTTGCAAGCATAATGTTCGTACTTAATGTTAAATTAGCATTAGCTTCAATTATATTGCTTCCCTTATTAGGAGTTGCGATGTTTTGTATAGAAATTTTTTCGAGAAGAAGATGGGAAATTTATAGAAATAAACGTTCAAATTTAAATGGGTTTACCCATGAGGATTTTTCAGGAATAAAGGTTGTACAAGGCTTTGCTAGGGAAAAGGGAACAGAGGGTAATTTTAAAGGTATGGTAGGTGAATTAAGTAATTCATTTATTAAAGCAGTAAAGTTAAATGATTTCTTTTGGCCATTAGTAGAATTATCATGGGGTGTAGGTACATTAGTAGTCTTTGCCGTAGGATATTTTTTAATAAAGGATGGAGAAATAGAATTAGGTACTTTAATAGCATTTTCAATGTATGTAGGTATGTTTTGGAGACCTATTATGAATCTTTCGAGCTTTTATAATACGTTAATTACGAACTTTTCAGCAGCAGATAGAATTTTTGATATTTTAGATGTACAACCAGTAATAAAAAATTCTTTAAATGCAAGACCAATTGGTAAAATTCAAGGAAATGTAGAATTTAAAAATGTTTCCTTTTCATATGATGAGGAAAACGAAGTACTGAAAAATGTAAGTTTTAAAGCTGCTAAAGGAGAAAAGATTGCTTTAGTAGGAGCTACAGGGGCAGGTAAAAGTACAATAGTTTCTTTATTAAGTAGATTTTATGATCCAACTAAAGGAAAAATTTTAGTCGATGGAAAAGATATTAAGAATGTTGATTTAGAAAGTTTAAGAAGTCAAATGGGAATTATGCTTCAAGATACATTTTTATTTTCGGATTCTATAATGGAGAATATAAGATATGGAAGGCTTGATGCAACTGATCAAGAAGTTATTAATGCCGCTAAAGCTGTAAATGCTCATAAATTTATTATGGAATTAGAAAAAGGTTATGATACTGAAGTTAATGAAAGAGGATCAAGGTTATCTTTAGGTCAAAGGCAGCTTATATCTTTTGCAAGGGCACTTCTTGCAAATCCAAGAATATTAATTTTAGATGAAGCAACCTCTAATATTGATACTCAGACAGAAAAGTTAGTTCAAGAAGGAATAGAAAAGATTCTTCATGGAAGAACTTCTTTTGTAGTTGCTCATAGGCTTTCTACTATTAGAGATTGTGACAAAATTATGGTTATAAATAATGGTGAGATTGAAGAGGTTGGAAATCATGAAGAGCTTTTAAAGAAAAAGGGAAGCTACTATGAGCTATACATGGCACAGTATAACTTTTTAAGTGAGGGAGCTTAGATTAGTTAATAGCTATGAGTTATGGGGGAGAGTTTGTGGATACTCTCTCTTATAATATCAATTGTTTAAGGCTATTAACATTTTAGATAGTGAGGTAGTTATGGGTATAAATAAATATATAATAGATGAGAATAAAATTAAATTTAGAGATATAGATAAATCAAATTATAATGAGTGTATTTCTTTGAGGGTTGGAGAACATCAAAAGAATTATGTGGCAAGTAATATGTATTCCTTAGTACAGGCTTCTTATGAAGATGGGTTGTATCCTTTAGGAATATTTAATGAAGATGAAATGATAGGGTTTTTGTTATATGACTATGATGAAGAGTTAAATGGATGGTCCTTTTCAAGATTTATGATTGATATAAAATATCAAAATAAAGGCTTTGGAAGAAAGGCTTTAGAAAAATTCTTAGAATATTTTCAAAGTAAATTTCCTAATAAAAGTTTATATACAAGTGTTGAAATTGATAATGATATAGCTATTAAGCTATATCAGAAGTATGGATTTGTGATAAAAAGTTCATTTGAATATGCAATTGAAGATGTAACTTATAAGGAGTTTAGAATGATTAAAGAAATTTGGTAAATAGTTAATTTAAGAGAGGGTTAGAGATATGGATATAAGAGTTGGGAATGAAGAAGATATTGATTCTTTAGAAGAACTGTATAATAACATAAATGATTATTTAGAAAGTACAATTAATTATCCAGGATGGAAAAAGGGAATATATCCTGTACGAAAGGATGCAGAAGATGGTATAAGGGAAGGAAATTTATTT
The DNA here is from genome assembly GCF_019734375.1 of Clostridium sp. K04. Lineage (NCBI taxonomy): Bacteria > Bacillati > Bacillota > Clostridia > Eubacteriales > Clostridiaceae > Clostridium > Clostridium sp. K04. Next base: position 35,819 of record NZ_JAASHD010000022.1, on the reverse strand, counting down.
GTAGCAGTTGAAAATGGAGATATTATTGGCAGTATGATTTTACGACATGAACCAGAACCAGCTTATTTAAATGTTTCATGGCAAGCGGAATTAGATTACAGTAATGTACTGGTTATTTATACATTTGTAGTGAATCCTAAATTTCTTAAGCGAGGTGTAGGTAAAAATATGCTTGATTTTATCGAGGAATATGCAATGGATAATAAAATAAAATCTATACGTTTAGATGTATATGAAAAAAATATACCTGCTATTAGTTTGTATGAAAAGTGCCACTATAAATTTATTGATACTGTAAGTCTTGGATTGGAAGATATAGGATTAAATTGGTTTAAACTATATGAGAAAATTATATAATAGATAAATGAGATTACTGGAGGGGTATAGAAATAAAATTAATAAAAATAACATTAGAATATGGTAAAGATATTATGAAATATAAGCAGGTACTTTTATAGGCTGGAGATAGCAGGTATGGTTGTATAAATTTAATTATTGTATATATAATATGATGAAAAAATTAAGAAGGTGAATAATATGAATTTAAAATATAAAATAATGAATGAAGAAGATTTTGAAGGTTGCGCATATGAACTTATTGAAGCATTTAAAGAAGAACCTTGGAATGAAGAGTGGACATTTGAACAGGCATTTACAAGAATTGATGAGATTATGTCTGCAAGAGTATCAAGAGGATATGTTGTTTATGATGGAGATACAGTAGTAGCAATGGCTTGTGGAAGAATTATGACTTATATAGATTTTAAAGAATTATGGATTGATGAATTTAGTGTAAATCCTTTATATCAAGGGAAAGGTGTTGGTAGTAAGTTAATAGAATTCATAAGAAATGAGTTAAAAAAGGAAAAGAGTAAAATTTCTTATTTGGCTTTAAATACTGAAAGAGATTATCCGTGTGTTAGTTTTTATGAAAACAATGGATTTAGAGCTTCTGAAACAAATCTCGTAATGTTTGCTAATGTAGATTATAAAGGGAATAATTAAGTAGGGAATAGTGTAAATAAGATTAATGTTATTAATAAGAAGTTATATTAAACGAATAATAAATAGTGTTTAGTATTATTTCTTAGAAAATTGAAAAGTATGGAGAATTAACGTACATTTTATCATTGAAATAAAATTACTTATAGAGTATAATCTTAGAAGTATTAGTAACGGAAGAAAGGAATGTTATATAGATGAGATTAGGGATTGTAGGACTACCAAACGTAGGTAAAAGTACATTATTTAATGCTATAACTAAGGCAGGAGCAGAATCAGCAAACTATCCATTCTGTACAATAGAGCCAAATGTTGGAGTTGTAAGTGTACCAGATAAAAGATTAGATGTTTTAGAAAAAATGTACGGAACTAAGAAAAAAGTGTATACTGCTGTAGAATTTTATGATATTGCAGGATTAGTTAAAGGGGCTTCTAAGGGTGAAGGTTTAGGAAATAAATTCTTATCACACATAAGAGAAGTAGAAGCTATAGTACATGCAGTTAGATGTTTTGAAGATGAAAATGTAGTTCATGTTGAAGGTTCAGTAGATCCTATTAGAGATATAGAAACTATTAATTTAGAACTTATATTTGCAGATTTAGAAGTTTTAGAAAGAAGAATGGAAAAAGGAGTAAAACTTGCTAGATCTGGTGATAAAAAAGCTAAAGCTGAATATGAAATAATGGAAAAGGTTAAGGCTCATTTAGAAGCTAATAAACCAATAAGAACTTTAGAGTTAAATGAAGATGAAGAAGCTTTTGTTAAATCTTTATTCATGATAACTTCTAAACCAGTATTATATTCTTGCAATATATCAGAAGATGATATGATGAGCGGAAACCTTAATAATAAATATGTTCAAATGGTTAAGGAATATGCAGCTAATGAAAATTCAGAAGTAGTTGTTGTATGTGCTAAGCTTGAAGAAGAATTATCAGGATTAGAAGATGAAGAAAAAGCAGAAATGTTAGAAGAATACGGATTGCAAGAATCTGGGTTAGATAAGCTTATAAGAGCATCTTACAAATTATTAGGATTAATAAGTTATTTAACAGCGGGAGTTCAAGAAGTAAGAGCTTGGACAATTAAAGAAGGAACTAAAGCTCCAGCAGCTGCAGGTAAGATTCACTCTGATATTGAAAGAGGATTTATTAGAGCAGAAGTTGTAGGTTATGATGATTTAGTAGCATGTGGTTCAGAAGCTGCAGCTAAAGAAAAAGGTCTTTACAGATTAGAAGGAAAAGAATATGTAATGAAAGATGGAGATGTAGTAAACTTCAGATTTAATGTATAATATTTTTAAAGGGGAGCTGTATAAAACAGTTCCTTTTTTTGCGACAAAAAATATAAGTATGATTCATTTAAAATAATCAATTTAGACATAATTAACAATTAATGTAAAATTGGTAAATAATATGTATTGTCAAATTCAAAATACTTCGTGAAGTATTGCTATTGCTATATTCGTTAAAGAAAAAAATATATTTTAAAGCAAATTTATCTTGAAGGAAATATAATAATTTTATAGAATATATATATAAAGTGGTGTAAAGTGGTTAAAAGTGGTTTAGTAATACTTAGTGGGGGGGCAAAATGTTTATTGGTGAATACTCACATAGCTTAGATAGCAAAAATAGAATGATTGTACCTGCAAAATTAAGGGAAGGACTTGGAGAAAAGTTTGTTATTACTAAAGGGCTTGATGGAGGTCTTTATGCATATCCCATAAGTGAGTGGGAAATGCTTGAAGAAAAACTTAAAAAGTTACCGCTTACCAATAAAGATGCCAGAGCATTTGTAAGATTCTTTTTTTCGGGTGCTTGTGAAGTGGAAACAGACAAGCAAGGAAGAGGATTAATTCCATTAAACCTAAAGGAATACGCCGGCATAGAAAAGGATATAGTAAGTATAGGCGCTTTAACTAGAGTAGAGATTTGGAGTAAGGAAAAATGGCGAGAATATAATGAATCAAATATTGATTTTAATTCAATTGCTGAAAAAATGGGCGATTTAGGAATATAAGGAGTAAAGAAGATGGAATTTAATCACGTATCAGTTTTGCTAAATGAATGTTTAGAAGCACTTAATATTAAGGAAGATGGAATTTATGTAGATTGTACATTAGGAGGAGCAGGTCATTCCTCTCAAATTGTTAAAAGATTATCTAATGAAGGAAGACTAATAGGAATTGACCAAGATAAAGATGCATTAAGAGCAGCTGGAGAAAGGTTACATAATTTCTCAAATGTTACTTTCGTGCATAACAATTTTCATAATATAGGAGCAATTTTAGAAGAGCTTGAAATTGAAAAAGTAGATGGTATTCTAATGGATTTAGGAGTTTCTTCTTATCAATTAGATGAAGGTGAAAGAGGCTTTAGTTATATGAAAGATGCACCTTTAGATATGAGAATGAATAGAGAAAATAATTTTTCAGCCTATGATGTTGTAAATGATTATAGTGAAGAAGAATTATATAGAATCATAAGAGATTATGGAGAAGAAAAGTTTGCAAAAAGAATTGCTAATTTTATTGTTACTAGAAGAAGTGAAAAAAATATAGAAACAACATTAGAGCTAGTTGAAATAATTAAAAATGCAATTCCAGCAAAAGCAAGAAGAGAAGGACCTCATCCAGCAAAAAGAACTTTCCAAGCTATTAGAATTGAAGTTAATAGTGAACTATCAATTTTAAATAAAGCAATAGAAGATGGAGTTAATAAATTAAACAAAGGTGGAAGAATGGCTATAATTACTTTCCATTCTTTAGAAGATAGAATTGTTAAAAACAAGTTTAGAGACTTAGCTGTATCTTGTAGATGTCCAAAAGAATTTCCAATTTGTATATGTGGAGAAAAAGCAAAAGTAAAAGTAATTAGCAGAAAAGCAATAGAACCTTCAAAAGAAGAGGTTGAAGTTAACCCTAGAAGTAGAAGTGCAAAACTTAGAGTAATTGAAAAAATATAAAATATAAATATTATGAAAATTGGCAGGGATGTGAATAAAATGGGAGTTAGGGAATATGATTATATAAGAGGAAATACAGCTTTAGCACCAGAGAGAAAAATAAGAGAAGCTGAAAAGCAAAGAGAAAAACAAAATAAACAAAAAGCTAAAAGAGCATATGAAAAGAAGATGAATCTTTTAATTAGTGGCTTTACAGTAGGTACAATTATGTTTGCTTTAGGTGCCACAACTTTATTTTTAGATAGTAAAATACATGATTACCAAAAGCAATTACTAATTTTAGAAAGCAATATGAAAGAAGAGGAAGATGTAAATGCTGCAATAGATGTTGAAATGCTTAAATTCGCATCTTTCGATAAAATAAAAAGTACTGCAGAAGAAGAATTAGGGATGGTTTATCCCAATTCTGAAAGCACTATAACTATTGATATGTCAAAAGAATATTTTTCTCATTTAAAAACTAAGGAGAATAATAAGAATAATTTTTTACAAAAAATTATGGCTGCATTTAATTAATGAATAGTTAATAGGTTTATCTGCTTTGAAAATTATTTACAAGTACTTAAATCCTTGCTTATTCATTGATTAGATGTTTCCGTGGAGGAATTTCATATGAATAAGAAAGGATTTAAAGACAGAGCTGTCATGCGAAAAAGGATGGTTCTAGCTTTATGGTTTATTACTGCTGTTTTTGGTTTGTTAATAGTAAGGTTATCTTATATCATGATTGTTAAAAGAGGTGACTATTCGAGCAGAGCAGAAGAACAATGGACCAGTGAAGTTAGAATTGAGGCTAGAAGAGGTAGAATACTAGATAGAAATGGAAATGAACTTGCAGTTTCAGCTAATGTATATAGAGTTGATTTCGACTTAAATTCAATAAGACAATATTTAAAGAAAAATGATAAGACTACTGATGATATTGCACCGCTTATTGCAGAAGCTACAGGTATAGAAACAGCTACAGTTAAAGATAAATTAGAAACAAAACTTGCCAATGGTAGTGATGCAGGTTCTGCTACCTTGGTTAGAAGAGTTGAAAAAGATGTAGCAGATAAGGTTAATGAATTAAGCATTCAAGGTGTTATTGTTTCACCAGATACAAAGAGATATTATCCTGAAGGAGATTTTTTATCTCATGTTCTAGGAAGTACTAATAGTGATGGACAAGGTTTGACAGGTGTGGAATTACAATATAATGAATACCTTTCAGGTGTACCAGGATTAAGAATAAGTGAGCTTGATAGAAATAGTGAAGCACTAGATTACACAATTTCAAACTTTACAACTCCAATTGATGGTAAAGATGTAACTTTAACAATTGATAAAAACTTACAAGCTATAGCAGAAAAAGTAGCAGAAAAAGGTTTAGTAGATAATAAGGCAAAAAGAGTTTCAATACTAATAATGAATCCGCAAAATGGTGAAATTTTAGCAATGGTAAATGAACCAGATTTTGATCCTAATAATCCTTTTGAAGGGTATGAAGATTTTGTTGGTGAAACTGATGCTGAAAAGCTTCAAAAGATGTGGAGAAACAGTTTAGTAAATGACACATTTGAACCAGGTTCTATTTTTAAGGTTATTACAATGTCCACTGCAATTGAAGAAGGATTAGTTACTGAATCAGATCAATTTACATGTGGTGGTAGCTTACAAGTAGGTCCTCATACAATTAAGTGTTGGAAGCATGGTGGTCATGGAACTCAAATATTACCGGAAATACTTCAAAATTCTTGTAACGTTGGTTTTATGAAACTTGGAGAAAAAATAGGTAGTGAAAAACTTGTAGAATATATTAAGAAGTTCGGTTTTGGGCAAGTTTCAGGTGTTGATTTACCAGGAGAAGCAAGAGGAATTGTTAAATCTGCTGAAAATATGAATGATGCAGACCTTGCTACAATATCTTTTGGACAAACTAATACTGTAAATGCAGTGCAATACATGACTGCATTTAATGCTATAGTTAATGGCGGAACATTAATTCAACCTCATGTTATGAAATATATAAGTCATACTGATAGCAATGGTAATGTGGTTATAGATGAAGAGTTTGAACCTAAAACTGTTGAAAATGTTATTTCTGAATCAACTGCAGCTACATTAAGGGATTATTTAGAAAGAACTGTTAATCAAGGTGGGTCTAATAAAGCTTATATAGCAGGATATCATATAGGAGCAAAAACAGGTACAGCTCAAAAAGTTAATCCTCTAACTGGAGGATATGAATCTGGAAAGTATATTTCATCTATGGCTGGATTTGCAACAACAGATAATCCACAAATAACAGTTTTTATTACTATTGATGAACCAAGTAATGGAGCTTACTATGCAGGTGTTGTTACTGCTCCATTAGGTAAAGTATTATTAGAAGATATATTTAACTACATGAATGAAGAATTTTCAGAAGATGAAAATGTTATATTAAAAGATGTAGTTTTACCAGAATTAAGAGGAAGTTCTGTAGCTGATGCAAAGAAAGTATTAAAAGACCTAAATATAGAATGTACAGTAGAAGGGGATGGCGATACAATTACAAATATGCAGCCTTATCCAGGATATGCTGTTAAGGAAGGTTCTACAATAAATCTTTACACAGATAAAAATGAATCTTATAATAAAGATGTAGTAATGCCTGATGTAAGAGGTTATTCTAAAGAATCTGCTATAGAGCTATTAAATAGTCTAGGAATAGAAACTACAATTCAAGGAGATGGAGTTGTAATAAATCAAAGTATTCCTAGTGGTGAACTTATTTCTGAAGGCACGGTTGTTAAGATTACATTAAGTGCTGAGTATGAAGAAGATTAATTATTAATTAAGTTGTTTAGCATGTGGATTTTTCACATGCTAAATTTATGTATAGGATAAATTTTTATTTTTTAGAATAATAAAATAAAGTAAGGCTTATAATTATAAATAATTAACAAATAGATGTATAAAAAATATTTGAAAGATGAAAGTAGAGTGATTATTATGCAAATAACTTTTAATGAAATGTTAAAAGCTATGGATGGAGAAGTTATTGTACAAGGAAAGGAAATTAAATTTAATAAGATTTGTATTGATACAAGAAAAGTTGAAAAAGATAATGTATTTCTTGCAATTAAAGGGGCTAATTTTAATGGGAATGATTTTGCATTAAAAGCATTAGAATTAGGTGCATCTGTAGTAATTATAGATGAAGTTAAATTTAATATAGAAGATGTTAATGTAAATGGAACAGTAATTAAAGTAAAGAATACAAGACAAGCACTTTTAGATTTAGCAAAGTTTTATAGAGAAAAGTTAGGACTTAAAGTAATAGGCGTAACTGGTTCTACTGGAAAAACTTCTACTAAAGATTTAATAGCCGCTCTATTAAGTGATAAGTATAAAGTTTTTAAGACTAAGGGAAATTTTAATAATGATATAGGCTTACCATTAATGATATTAGAATTGACATGTGATTATGATGTAGCAGTTTTAGAAATGGGAATGAGCTCATTAGGTGAAATAGAATTGCTTGCAGATGTGGCAAGACCTGATATAGGTGTTATAACTAATATAGGATTATCGCATATAGAAAATTTAAAAACTCAAGAAAATATATTAAAAGCTAAGATGGAAATAAGCACTTTCTTTAATGAAAACAATGTTTTAATAGTTAATGGAGAAGATGAATTTTTAAAGAATATTTCTGGAAAAAGTTTTAAAGTTAAAAAAATTGGTTATAATCATGAATATGATGTTTACGCATCTAATATTATATTAAGAGAAGATGAAACAGAGTTTCTAGCTCATGCTTTTGGTGAAGAAGCTGTATTTACTCTACCAATGGCAGGAAAACACAATGTGTTAAATACAATGTTAGCTATCGAAGTTGCAGAGTGTTTAAATGTATCTTTTAAGGAAATGATTTTAGGATTAGAGAATATTGAAGCAACATCAATGAGATTACAAGTGATAAAAAGAGAAGGGCTTACTATAATTAATGATTGTTATAATGCAAGTCCAGATTCTATGAAATCTTCTTTAGATGTACTTTCTGCTTATAAAAATTGTAGAAAGGTTGCTATATTAGGAGATATGTATGAACTTGGAGATGAAGCTAAAAGAGCTCATTTCGAAGTAGGGGAATACGCAAGAGATAAAGTTGATCTATTAATCGTAATAGGTGAACATATAAATAACTTTAAAGATGGTTTTAAGAATGATAATATAATCATGTACAATACTAAAGAGGAATGCATAAAAGAATTGAAAAGTATTGTTAAAAAGGATGACGTTGTATTAGTTAAAGCATCAAGAGGTGTTAAACTAGAAGACGTTGTTAAAAAATTAGAAGAGGTTTAATTATACGAAGGAGGTGAACTGCTTTTTATAGCAGTAAAAGATGGGGGATAGTATTATGAACATATTACAAGGAGATATAACAAAAACATTAATCATTACATTTGTATTAGGAGTTATTATAGCTTTAATACTTGGACCAATTACAATTCCTTTATTAAAGAGATTAAAGTTTGGTCAAAATATTAGAGAAGAAGGTCCTAAAAGCCATTTAAAGAAAGCTGGAACACCTACAATGGGTGGTGTAATGTTCATTTTATCAACTACAATAGTTATGTTGATTGTAAGTCGTAGCTTGACTGATAAAGGAATGGTTGCATTATACTCACTAATAGCATTTGGATTTATAGGATTTTTAGATGATATTTTAAAAATACTAAAAAAACAAAGTGAAGGATTAAAAGCTTGGCAAAAGATGGTTCTTTTATTAATAGTTTCAGGAGCATTTGCTTATTATAGCTATGTAAATTTACCACATGATATTGCGATACCTTTTACAAGTATGACTCTTCCTTTAGGAGTATTATATATACCATTTGTTATTTTTGTTTATGCGTCTATGACAAATGCAGTAAACTTAACTGATGGATTAGATGGTTTAGCATCTACAGTATCAGTTTTAGTATTAACATTTTTTGCAGTATTAACATTTATATTAAAGGATTATTCATTAACTGTTTTTTCAGTAGCTTTAATAGCTGGATTAATAGGTTTCTTAAAATTTAATGCATATCCTGCAAAAGTTTTTATGGGAGATACAGGTTCTCTTGCAATTGGAGGAGCAATAACAACTATAGCAATTATAAGCGGAAATCCATTAATAATAGTTTTAGTTGGTGGAATTTATGTAATAGAAGCTTTATCAGTAATAATTCAAGTTACTTCATTTAAATTAACTGGTAAAAGAGTGTTTAAAATGGCTCCAATACATCATCACTTTGAACAATGTGGATGGAATGAAGTTAAAATAGTAACAGTATTTTCAATTATAACAGTACTTTTATGTATAATAGGTTTTTTTGCAATTTAGTAATTAAATTGGAGGAATGTCTATGAATTTTAATAGGCCCAAGGATAATAAGAATATGGGGCAAATAGATTATGGAATTTTTTACACGCTATGTATATTGTTATCTATAGGTGTTGTAATGGTATATTCCGCTAGCTCATTTTATGCTATGTTTCATAATAATGATAGTATGTATTTCTTTAAAAGACAATTAATTTGGGCAATTATTGGTGTAATTTCTATGACAGTAATGATGTCGATTGATTATCATAAGCTTAAGAAAATTACACCAACATTACTTATATGTACAATTCCACTATTAATTGCGGTATTCTTTTTCCCAGCAATTAATGGTGCGAAGAGATGGATTTCGTTAGGTCCATTATCTTTTCAACCGTCTGAGTTAACAAAATATGCAGTTGTAATGTTTTTAGCTTTTAGTATTGATTTAAAAGGTGATAAAGTAAAAGACTTTTGGCATGGGTTAGTACCGTATTTAGGCGTTGCAGGTTTCTTTGCAGCATTAATATTAGCTGAACATAATATGAGTATTGCAGCTATTATAATGATAGTTACATTTATAATGCTTTTTGTAGCAGGAGGAAAAATAAAACATCTTTTTGGAATTATTTTACCTGCACTATTTACATTAGCTATATTTTTTATATTTAGTTCGGACTACAGAAGAGAAAGAATGTTAAACTTTATAGATCCATGGAAAGATGCAGCAGATGCTGGATATCAATTAATACAATCATTTTTAGCATTAGGTTCTGGAGGATTAACAGGATTAGGGTTAGGTCAATCAAGACAAAAAACCTTATATATGCCTGAACCCCATAATGATTTTATTTTTTCCATAATAGGTGAAGAAGTAGGATTAATAGGATGCTTATTTATAATAGGGTTGTTTTTGATATTTATATGGAGAGGTGTTAAAGTTGCTATGAATGCAAGAGATACTTATGGTAAATTATTAGCAATGGGTATAACTTCAATTATAGCAGTTCAAGCTATAATAAATATAGCAGTTGTAACTGGTTCTATGCCTGTTACTGGAGTACCGATGCCATTCATTAGTTATGGTGGTACGTCACTAGTAATTAATTTAACGGCAATGGGGATTTTACTTAACATTTCAAGGCAAGTTGAAAGGAAAATAGTATAATATAGGTTGGTAAGAGCTTCTAATTTTAGAGGCTCTTAAATTTTTATGTACAATAATCCAAGAATAATATAAAATAATTATAAAAAATTACAGGTTTTATGTTAAAATTATAGTAAAAGATTGAAATAATGAGGGATAAGGTAAGTGATGAAAGACGCAAAAAAGTTTATAAAAGCAAAAAAAAGAAAAAAGTTAATAAAAAAGGTAACTTTAATGACGATAGTAATAGTAGTAGCTTTATTTATTTTCTTTACTAAAGCACCAATTTTTAATATTAAGTCTATTACCTTTAAGGGAAATGTTACTATAGCAAAAGAGGTTTTATATAGTGAAGTAGAGGATAGAATAGGGTTAAATATTTTTACTGTAAATCAGAAAAGCATAAAAGAGGAAATTTTAAAGAACAGATATGTTAGTTCTGTTAGTGTAAAAAGAAAAGGCCTTAATGGATTAGTGATACAAATAACAGAGGAAGCTCCAGTTTATTACATAAACGATGGAACTAAAATTTCAATTATTAATGAAAATTTAGATGTAATAGAAGAAGTTGATAATCTTGAAGGAAGAAATTTAGTTGAGATAAAGGGATTGGATTTAAGTATAGTTAATGATAAAAGTCGTGTAGATGATTTGCATACATACAAGAATATTTTAGCTAATTTTTATCCATTTATTTCTCAAAATAAAGAAGAAATTCATCTTTCAAGTTTAGATATAAGCAATATTGTAAACATAATTGGATATATAGGCGATATTGAAATATTCTTTGGCGATGATAGTGATTTATACAATAAAATGGAAAATGTGTATAGAATAATTCTAAATGATGGTATAAATATGAAAAAAGGATATATTAATGTTAGTATAAATGGTTCACCAGTAATAAAAAATGAACCAGTTGAAGAAGATGAAGCAGAAAGTAATGAAGAAAATCAAGTTACAGATGAATTTGAGCAGGATGTAATTATTCAGGGGTTAGAGTAGGAGGAATAAAATGAATAGAGCAGTATCTCAGGTAGTTGTGGCAGCTGTTTGTGCATTATTAGGTTTTTTATTAACTTATCAGTTTAAGGAATTAAATTCAGCTAATAGTGGTAATATTGATTATAATAGTTCGGATATTTTATCAGAAATAGAAAACTTAAAAAAAGAAAAAGAAGATTTGCAAAAAAATAATGAAATACTTTCAGAAGAGTTAAAACAATTAGAAGATGCAGCAGCAAAAGAAGGGGAAGTTGAAGGAGAAATTAAAAAGCAACTGGATAATGCAAGAATGCAACTTGGACTATTAGATGTAAAAGGACCAGGATTAGTTGTTACATTAGCTTTAAAAAATTCAGTATTTGGAACTAATGGAACTCAAAATGTAAATACTGTTAGTGAAGAAGAAATTGTAAATTTAATTAACTCTTTATGGTATGCAGGAGCGGAAGCAATTTCTATAAATGAAATGAGAATTACGCCTCAAACAGGTATAAAGACTGCTGGTAGTTCAATTTCTATAGGTTCTGCAGGTAGAATTGATCCTAATAGTGAAATTACTATAAAAGCTATTGGAGATAAAAATAAATTAAATCTTGCTGTTAATTTTCCAGGAGTTTTAGATTATGGAGCATTAAAAAGTTATAGTAGTGATGTTAAACAAAGTGATGATATAACAATAGTAAAGACAACTCAATCATTAAGGTATGAGTATATAAAACCGGTACAATAAAGGAGGAAGTTTATGATAGCAGTTATAGGTTTATTATTAGGCGTGTTTTTAGGATTAATTTTTGATGTAAATATACCAGAGAATTTTTCTCCTTATATGTCAGTTGCAATTTTAGCATGTTTAGATTCTGTATTTGGAGCTTTTAGGGCATCATTAAATAATAATTTTAAGCCAGATATATTTATATCAGGTTTTTTTGGAAATGCTTTACTTGCTGCAGGATTAGCATATTTAGGAGATAAATTAGGGATTCCAATATATATCGCAGCAGTAATAGTATTCGGTGGTAGAATATTTGATAATTTTGGATCAATTAGAAGAATTTTATTAGAAAAGTTTAAAAATAAACAAAGAGGTGATTAAGTGATAAAAAATACAAGTAAATTTTTTATTTTACTAGCCTCGATTTTAATAGGTTTTTTAATTGTAGTTAATGTAGGAAAGAATAGTATTAATGGATTCTTTAATATGAATTCAATTGAATATAAGGATGCAATTGAAGAAAGAAATAAGCTATATTATGATATAACAGCATTAAGTGAAGACAATTATGAGTTAATTAAAAGAATTGCATTACTTGATGTTGATGATGACGGAAATAGTGAAAAAGTAGTAGAGCATATGAAAGAACAATTAGATATATATTCTTTACTTTCGGGAGTAGATGCAACAAAGGGGTCAGGTATTATATTGACAATTAATGATGGAGATTACAATATCAATACTGATTCTCAAGATGAAGTAAATAGAAAAACTTTACATTCAGCAGATGCAGCATTAATATTAAATGAATTAAGAACCGCAGGAGCTGAAGCTATTGCAATAAATAATTATAGAGTTTTAAATACAACTGGACTTGTATGTGCATGGGCATTTATAAGATTCGAGGAAAATGGTAATGATATGGAAGGAGCTCCTTTTAAATTTTATGCAATAGGAGATCCAGATCAATTAGAAGCAGCATTACTAGCAGAAGGTAGTCATATCAATGAATTATTAATAAGAAAATTGAAGATTACCATTGACAAATATGATGAAATGGAATTACCAAAGGCAGTTAAATCAATTTCACCCAAATTTATGGAAAGAGCCGATAATTAAATTAAAAAAAGTATTAAAAATTATAAAGAAAAATGTTATAATTATATAGTAGTATAGAAGGGAATTTTATACTTTTGAAGAATATAAATGTATGGAAGATATTATGCTCTTTCAAGGGAGGGATAAATATTAGTATTGCAGAGAAAAATATGGCAATTTTAAATGAAATACCTAAGGACGTTACTTTAGTAGCTGTATCTAAAACTAAACCCATAGAAATGATAATGGAATGTTATGATATTGGTCAAAGAGATTTTGGAGAAAATAAGGTTCAAGATTTAATTGCTAAAAAAGAAGTATTACCTAAAGATATAAGGTGGCATTTTATAGGTAAATTACAAACAAATAAAGTGAAGTATTTAGTAAATAATGTTCACTTAATACATTCTTTATCTAGTATAAAGCTATTGGGAAAAATAGAAAGTGAATTTGGAAAAAATAATTTATCTGCAGATGTACTTATTCAAATAAATATTGGAAGAGAAGAAAGCAAAAGTGGTATTTATGAAGAAGAGCTTGAAGATATGATCAAAGCTGTTGAAAATTGCAATCATGTTAATGTCAAAGGCCTTATGGTTATAATACCGAAAGGTACTGATGAGGAAAATAGATATTATTTTAATAAAACTAAAAAAATATTTGATAACTTAAAAGATAGAAAGCTTAAAAATATATCTATGCAAGTTTTATCAATGGGAATGACAAATGATTATAAAATTGCAATCCAAGAAGGAGCTACAATGATAAGAGTTGGTTCTGGAATATTTGGATTAAGAGAAAAGTAGGAGGATGGAGTAAATGAGTATGTTTGAAAAATTTAAAGAAATAATAGGTGGCGGAGATTATGATGAAGACTTCGATGATATAGATGAAGTTGAAGAAGAGGAAGAAGAAGTTGAAGAAGTTGAACCAATAATCTCTAAACAAAGAGGTAATAAGGTTGTTAATATTCATAATTCAGCATCAGCTAAGGTTATGGTTGTTAAGCCTGCTTCTTATGATGAAGCTAGAGAAATTGCGGAAGCAATAAAAAATAGAAAAATTGTAGTTGTTAACACTACAGCTATGGAAACTAAAATAGCACAAAGATTAGTTGACTTTATTAGTGGTGCTTGTTGTGTATTAGGAGCTCAGCTTCAAGAAGTTGAACAAAGAGTATATTTACTTTCACCATCAAATGTTGAAGTTAGTAATGAATTAAGAACTGAAATAAGCTCAAAAGCACTTTTCAATTGGAATAAGTAGGAGGTGATTCCAATAGGAATCATAGGTAGTTTTTTATATTTACTATTTTCAGTTTTGAATATAACAATTTTAGCTGAGGTAATTTTATCATATATACCTAGTATTACTGAAAGTAATTTTTATAGAATTTTAATTTCATTGAATTATCCTATATTATAACCTTTTAGAAGAATTCAAGAAAAATTTTTTGAAAATATGATGATTGATTTTGCGCCTCTTATGGCAATTGTTGTATTAAATTTAATTAGTGGGATGTTGTTATAATAATGATTTCTAAAGAAGATATTTTAAAAAATTTTTTAAAAGAAGATACTGAAGATGTTTTAAAGGTTTATGAATGCATGAGTTTAGCCTATAGCAAAGGTATTCCTATGTTTACTAAATTCTTTTGTAAACCTAATATATGGCTTTTCTTTATTAATAAATTTAATTCGAATAATTTCAAAGTAGAAGCTAAGGGTGCTTTTGATGAATGTGATAGAAGAATACTAGCATTTAATAATATTTATGATATTCCTATGCCTTATAGGATTGTAAAAATTATTAATAAATCTAAATTTAACAATTTATGTCATAAAGATTATTTAGGAGCTATTATGGCTTTAGGATTAGAAAGAGAAAAGCTAGGTGATTTAAGAGTAATCGATGATTTTGCAATAGTCCCTATTTATGATGAGGTTGCTGATTATGTTATAAGTGAATTAAGTAGCGTAGGAAGAGCTCCTGTAATTGTTGAAGAAGTATTTGAAGATAATTTACCTAAGTGCAATTATGTAGAGGAAATTATAATAGTTTCATCTCTTAGATTAGATAGTATAGTTGCAAAACTTGCTAAATTATCAAGAGGAAAAGCAATTGATTTGATTGATAGTGGAAAAGTATTAGTTGATTATTCTAAGAGTTCACAAAAGAGTAAAGATATAAAAACTAATCAAAGGATTACTATTGGAGGAACAGGAAAGTTCATAATAGGGGAAATTGTAGGAAGCACAAAAAGTGGAAAATATAAAGTTAAAATAAACAAATTTGTATAGAAGAGGTGGATGGAATGAAATTAACTCCTATGGATATAAACAACAAAGAATTTAAAAAAGGAATAAGAGGATATTCAGTTGAAGAAGTAGATGAGTTCTTAGATGAAGTTGTTGAAAACTATGAGGAAGTATATAAAGAAAATTCTAGATTAAAGGAAAGCTTAAGCAGAGTTAATGAGAAACTTGAACATTATGAAAAATTAGAAGTTACAATACAAAATACACTTTTATTAGCTCAAAATGCAGCTGATCAAGCTAAGGAAAGTTCTGAAAAGCAAGCAGAATTAATAATTGGAAATGCAAATGAAACAGCACAAAGAATTTTAGATAAAGCTCATGGTGATGTTATTGCAATTAACGATGAGTATGAAAGAGTTAAGCAAGAGTTTATAAAGTTTAGAGCTAAATTTAGAGGATTTATGAATACACAGCTTCAGACATTCGATGAATTAGAAAAAGATTTAACAAAGAATTACAATGTTGCTCAACCTATAGACAAGTATGAGCTTCATGAAAAAGAAGCTGAAACTTTTACTAATGATGAAAAAGAAGAATTTAATGTAGAAGATCTTAATGATGATATAAATGAGGTTAAGAGCTTCTATGCTAATAACTAATACATATAGGAGGCCGATATTCGGTCTCCTTTAGTTAATTTATTCATTATTATTTTAAGTTAAGAATTTAGTTTATAATTCATACTACTATTGAGTAACATAAGTTTATATATTATAATGTCTTAAGAATACAAATAGACGGAGTAAAATTATATGGAAAAATTAAATTATTCAATAAGTAATGAAGAACAGGGACAAAGAATAGATAAGTATTTATCATTGATGATAGAAGGAAAATCTAGATCATTCATTCAAGGTTTAATAGATGATAAGAAAGTTATGGCTAATGGAAAGGTTATAAAAAGCAACTATAAGTTAAAAAATAATGATGAGATTACTGTAGAAATGCCGGATCCGATAGAACTAAATGTTGAACCAGAAGAAATGGATTTAGATATTATTTATGAAGATGAAGATGTTATAATAGTAAATAAGGCAAAAGGGGTTGTTGTTCATCCTGCTCCAGGAAATTATACTGGAACTTTAGTTAATGGAATATTACATCATTGCAGTGATTTATCAGGAATTAACGGTATAATAAGACCTGGTATTGTACATAGAATTGATAAAGATACATCAGGAATACTTGTTATAGCTAAAAATGATGAGGCTCATAATAAATTAGCAGTTCAATTTAAGGATCATTCTATTAAGAGAGAGTATTATGCTTTAGTAGAAGGAAAGTTTAGTAGTACTACTGGAACTATTAATAAGCCTTTAGGAAGAGATAAAAAAGACAGAATAAAAATGGCTATTAATGAAGATGGTAAAAGAGCTGTTACTCATTATGAGGTTTTAGAGCAATATGATAAGGGGATATCATTAGTAAAATGTACGCTAGAAACGGGGAGAACACATCAAATAAGAGTTCATATGGCTTCTATAGGTCATCCATTAGTAGGTGATTTAGTGTATGGATATAAAAGACAAAAATTTAATGTTGAAGGTCAAGTATTACATGCTAAAACTTTAGGGTTTATTCATCCAAGAACTAATGAATATATGGAATTTACATCAGAGTTGCCAGAGTATTTTAAAGAATTATTAAATAAACTGAATTCTTAAATTTATAAAGAAAGTTTTAGCTTTAAATTGAAGTTAAAATTTAATATCTGAAAATATATAAAGTAAGGAGTTATTTTTATGAAATTAAAGGCAAATTTATTAGATGCAAATGCAGTTAGAAGAAGTTTAATTAGAATTTCTCATGAAATAATCGAAAAAAATAAAGGTGTAGAAGATATTGTATTAATTGGGATAAAAAGAAGAGGATATCCTTTAGCTAAGAGAATCGCTGAAAATATTGAAAAAATAGAAGGAGTATCTGTAGAAGTTGGATATGTTGATATAACTCTTTATAGAGATGACATAACTGAAGTTACAGAAGCACCTAAAATAAATTCAGTTGATTTAGGAGTTGAAGTAAAGGGTAAAAAAGTAATATTAGTTGATGATGTTTTATTTACTTGTAGAACTGTAAGAGCAGCTATAGAGGCTATAATTGATGGCGGAAGACCATTATCAATTCAATTAGCTGTACTAATAGATAGAGGACATAAGGAGTTGCCAATAAGAGCAGATTACGTAGGAAAAAATATACCAACATCAAAAACTGAAATAGTTGCAGTTGAAATAAACGAAATAGATGGAGAAGATTCAGTTAAAATATATGAATCTTAAAAGGAGACATAAATAATGGAATATAATTTAGTAGCAACAACAACTTTTGGGCTGGAAGGAATAACAGCAAAAGAGTTAAAGGCATTAGGATATGAAGATTTAACAGTTGAAAATGGAAAGGTTCATTTTGAAGGGGATGAAATGGATATTGCAATAGCTAATGTTCATTTAAGAACTGCAGATAGAATTTTTATTAAAATGGCAGAATTCGAAGCAAGAAGTTTTGAAGAATTATTCCAAGGAACTAAAGCTGTAAAATGGAGTGATATTATACCTGTAAATGGTGTTATGCACGTTGTAGGTAAATCTGTTAAGTCTACACTTTTTAGTGTTCCAGATTGTCAATCAATTGTTAAAAAAGCTATAGTAACAAGTATGAGCGAATCATATGGAGTATCTCATTTTTCTGAAGATGGACCAGTTTATAAGATAGAAGTATCAATTTTAAAGGATGTTGTAACTTTATCTATTGATACAAGTGGTGTAGGTCTTCACAAAAGAGGTTATAGAGAAGAAGCTGGTATTGCTCCATTAAAAGAAACATTAGCAGCTGCATTAGTTTTAATATCAAGATGGAAAGAAGATTATACTTTAGTTGATCCATTTTGTGGTTCAGGAACTATTTTAATAGAAGCAGCAATGATAATGCAAAATATAGCACCAGGTTTATTTAGAAACTTCGTAGCAGAAACTTGGCCAACTATAGGTTCAGAGGTATTTGAACAAGTAAAAGAAGGTGCAGAAAGATCTATTAAAAATAAGGATATAAAACTTATAGGTTATGATATAGATGGAAGAATGCTTAAGATTGCTAGAAGCAATTCACAAAAAGCTGGAGTTGCTAAATACATTGAATTCCAAAAGAGAGATTTCAAACAATTCTCAAGTAGTGAGAAAAATGCATTTATTATAACAAATCCTCCATATGGTGAAAGACTAGGAGAGAAAAAAGAAGTAGAAGAGCTTTATAAGTATTTAGGTATGAATAAGAGAAAGCTTGATACTTGGGATTTCAATATACTAACTTCTTATGAAGGTTTTGAAGTACCATTTGGTAGAAAAGCTACGAAAAATAGAAAGCTTTATAATGGTAAATTAAAATGTTACTACTATCAATACTTTGATAATGAAAAGATAAAGAACAATGGAGATATGGTTGTAAACCATATTTAAGGTAGTTAGAGTTAGAATAAAGAGAATGAAAAAGGTTAAATTGTAAAGCAATTTAACCTTTTTAATCTATTTCTTTTCTAGATTCAAACTTTTAATATCAGAAGGATCAACAGTCATTGTATAGTTTGTATGGTATATAACCATTCCAGGTTTAGCACCATTAGGCTTTTTTAAATTTTTTACTAATGTGTAATCAACATCTACTTTTGAAGATTCTTTTGCTTTACTGTAATATGCAGCTAAAGTTGCAGCTTCTACTAAAGTATTATCAGGAACATCGTTAGAACAAACAATTACATGTGATCCAGGAATATTTTTAGTGTGAAGCCACATATGATTTTTGTTTGCAAACTTTAATGATAAATTATCATTTTGAATATTATTTTTACCTACAAAAATGTCAATTCCGTCTGATGAGATATAGTGAAGCGGTTTTGATGGTTTTGCTTTTTTATTATTTTTACCATTAGCTTTTCTTTTTCTTACATAACCAGTTGAAATAAGTTCCTCTTTAATATCATCAATTTCAGTATAGCTTTCGCAATTTTCAATGTTAGTTAATACTGAGTTAAGATACTCTAATTCATCACTATTTTTTTCTAATTGTTCAATAGCTGATTCCTCTGATTTTTTTAACTTATTATACTTTTTATAATAGCTTTGAACATTTTCAGATGGTGTTTTGTTTTCATCAAGTGGTATAGTTACCTCTTCACCATCTTCACTAAAGAAATTAACAGTAGTGAATGAACTATCACCTTTTTTAATACTATAGATATAGGAAGTTAATAAATCGCCTTTTATTTTGAAATCTTCTTTATCATTACATTTTTCTAAGACACTATTTAATTTATTTTCTTTCTTTAAACATCTTTCAATATTAGTAGTTACTAATTTTTGAAGATTTACAGAACGTCCTTTAATTCTTTCTTGTTTATCCTTTTCTAAATAGTATTTATCCATTAATTCATGAATATTATCAAATACTTGCGGTGTAAAATTATCCTCAAGTTGATCTAATGGAAGCATATAAAAGTCTACATAATTGCCATCTTTATCTTTGTATATAGTAAAGACTTCGTTATCAATCAAATCTTTTAAGAATTTAGATAAGAATATGCTTATATTTTCTATTGAAAAATCATTATAAGTTTTATTATATTCCATAAATAAATGCTCAGATAATGGTTTGCTAATACCAGTAAAGCAAGAAACAAAGAAATTTTTGTTAAAAGTTATAGAATTATTATTCACAAACTCTTGCAAAGTGGTATTATTATAAGAGAAAGGATTAATTTTAGTTGATTTTGGAGGAAGTTTGTAAGTTATTCCTGGATACAAAACTCTAAAACTATTCATTGAAGGAGAAATATGTTTTATACACTCCATAATTTTATTATCTCTTTCTCTTACTAAAGTAATATTACTATGTCTACCCATTATTTCTACTATTAATGTGTAGATACTATTAAAACCAAGTTCATCAGATGATTCAATAAGGAATTTTACAATTCTATCACCTTCAAGTTGGACAATATCAATTATTTTACCACCGATTAAATATTTTCTAAGAACCATTGTAAACATAGGAGCCTGCAAAGGGTTAGCTTTTATAACTTCTGTTAAGTTAAACCTTGGATATTTTGGTGAAGCAGATACTAAAAGTTTAAGATTCTTTCTTTCTTTTCGTAAAGTTATTATAATTTCATCTTTTTCAGGCTGATTAATTTTATCAATTTTAGAATTTAATATTGATTTTTTTAAATCTTCAACTAAACTATATAAGTAGATACCGTCTATTGCCATAAATTTCATCCTTTCTTTAGTATTAATTAAAGTAAGTATATCATTATTTTTTGTAATAGTAAAACGGTTAAATAAAGGAGGCAGATATTATGAAGTTTACAAAAATGCACGGAACAGGCAATGATTTTATATTTTTATTAGATTTAGATAATAAGTATATTGGACAAGAAGAAAGTTTAGCAAAAAAACTTTGTCATAGAAGATTTGGTATAGGAGCAGATGGAGTAGTTCTTGTAAGAAAATCTGATATTGCTGATATAAAAATGGTAATAATAAATAGTGATGGTTCATGGGCAAATATGTGTGGAAATGCTATAAGATGCTTTGGAAAATATGTTTATGAAAGAAATATTGTATCAAAAGATTTAATATCTGTTGAAACTGGAGATGGAGTTAAAAAACTGAATCTTACAATAAATAATGGCACTGTAGATGGTGTTAAAGTATATATGGGTGAAATATCTTTTGATGGTTCATTAGTTCCGTTAAAGAATAAATCACAATTAATAAATGAAGAAATAAATGTTAACGGTAAAAAATATAATGCATCAGCTCTTTTAGTAGGCGTACCACATACTGTCATATTTGTAGATGATGAAAACTATGATGTTAGTGAAGGGAAATATATTGAAAAGTTTGAACTTTTTGAAGAAGGAACAAACGTAAATTTCGTTAAAGTTGTAGACGATGAAAATATAATAGTAAGAACATGGGAAAGAGGTGCTGGAGCAACTTATTCTTGTGGAACAGGATGTTCAGCATCAGTTGTTGTATGTAATAAATTAAATTTAACAAAAGAAAAAGTAAATGTAAAAGTACCTGGAGGTGAGTTAAGAATAGAAATTGAAGGCAATTCAATTTATATGATTGGAGATGCAAACTTTATTTGTGATGGAATAGTGTATTAAAAAATGAGGAAAAATAAATGACTAAAAAAATATATATAAAATTATTAGTAGTATTTCAAGTTGTAGTATTAGGTTTTATACTTATTGGTTGCAATAAAAACGAAGAAGAAAATAAAGAAAGCATTATAATAAATAAAGGGGCATTTGTTGATGAAGGAAATGATTATGAAACCTTTAATATAAATGATGAAGGAAAATATGAGCTAATTGATACTGAAGGTAAAATAATTAATAACTATAATTTATCATCTAATACTTATACTTTCTTCAAGGATAATAGTTTTTATGTTAATTATAATTCAGAAGATATTAAGATTGAACATGATAATATTTTAGGTTTGAAAATATCGCCAGATGGAAACTATGTTTTTTATTTTATTAATGATGAATATCTTGTTCCTGCAGTTATGAGGCTTAATGATAAAAAAGAAATTTTATTAGAAAATAATGCTGTTATTTCTGGTCAGTTTATTGATTGGATCACTGATAAAAAATTAGCTTTTTATGGAGTAGATACAGTAAATAAATTGTCAGGGATATTTACATATGATATTGAAAGCAATTCTGAAGAAAATCTTTATAAAATTAATAATGGATTTGTAAAGTTTTTAAAACATATTAAAGATGGAGTTGCACTTGTAGAAGAACATTATGAAGAAAGTACAATGCTTAAGATAGTTAATATCGATGGGACTATAAGTGAGGTTTCTGATGAAGTTATAGATGTTAATGATGTTGAAGAGGTTAATGGAAACATATATTTATTAGGAAGAGTAAAAAATAATAATTTTTCTATTTATGAAATCAATAATGATGAATTAAAAAGACTTGTATTTGATTTTCCAAATACATTATATGTAGAAAAAGGATTATCCGTTAATGATAAAGGAGAAATTTTATTTGTAGGTGGAAGTGGAACAAGTAAAAATGAGCATCTTTATAAATATGCAGAAGGAACTGTTACTTTAGTTGACGATAGTCTTAAAACATGTGATTTTATAAATATTGAGTAAATAAGAGTTTAGAGTTATTCTAAATTCTTATTTTTTTTTGTGAAAAATCACAAAATTTTTGTTGAAATAAACAAAGAAATGAATTTTTGGTATATAAAAAGCATTCATGGTGAGTTTTATAAAGGATGAAAGAAACAATCTATAATAATTTATTAAAAAATATTAATATTACAGTTGCTAGAAAAATTAATGAACAAAAAGCTAAAATCTTTAACGCAATTCCCTTTAAAGAAAATGAAAAGGAGGTTTATGTTTATTGTAGTGAGGTAAATAAAAAGGTTGAAGAGGATATGCTTTTCATTTTTAGAAAAAAAGTTATTTTAATTTTAATTAAGAAGGAAGAAATTCAGTATCTTATTAAAATAGCATATTTAGGCCAGAAAAAAGAAGCATATGACATAATTATTAAAGAAGCCATTAAACTTAATGTATCTGATATACATTATGAACCATATAAGGATTATGTAGTAGTAAGATTTAGAATTGATGGATTATTGAGGTCTATGTATATTTTTAATAAAGAAGAATATCAATTAATTTTATCAAAAATAAAGTTGAATTCTAATATTGATATAACTGAAAAAAGAAAACCACAGGATGGTAAAATTTCATTTGAGTACAATAAGAAAAGTTATGATTTAAGAATTAGTACAATGCCAGCTGTTTTTGGTGAAAAGGTTGTCATAAGAATTTTATATGGAAATGGATTTAATTATTCAATAGATAAGCTTAACTTAACGGCTGAACAAAAAGATAAGTTAAAATATATTATGAAAGTTAAATCAGGCCTTATTATTGTTAATGGACCTACGGGTTCAGGTAAATCAACAACTTTATATAGTATATTGCAGGAGTTAAATAAAGATGAAGTTAATATATCAAGCTTAGAAGATCCTATAGAAGCAATTATTCCAGGAATAAATCAAATGAATTTAAATAAAACTTTAAATATTGGCTTTGCAGAAGGTTTAAGGTGTTTTTTAAGACAGGATCCAGATATTATCATGATAGGTGAAATAAGAGATGAGGAAACTGCGGAAATGGCTGTTAGGGCATCTTTAACAGGACATAAGGTTTATTCTACAATACATACACGGGATCCAAGAGAAGTTTATTTTAGACTTGAAGATATGAAGGTTGAAAAATATTTAATAAGGGATTCATTAGTTGGAATAGTATCTCAAAGACTTATTAGGTTATTATGTGATAATTGTAAAACTATAATTGATGAAAAAAATATTGATGGAAAAGTAATTAAACTTTATGAAAAGTGTGGATGTAATGAATGTAATTTTACTGGATATAAAGGTCGATCATTAGTTGCTGCAATACATGTCATTGATAATGAGATGAAAGAGAAAATAAAAAATATAAATAATGATAATAGTCTTCTTTCGAATTTAGAAATGATTAAAAACTTAAAAGCTCTATTGATTAATGGGAATATTTCATTGTTAGATTATGAAAACTTTATTGAAGTGGAGGGATTAAGTTTTGAATTCAAAAAAGAAAGTAAGCTATAAAGATTTAGCATTAATTGCAGGTAATATTTCTAAATTATACGAAGAAGGTATTCAGCTATTACATATATTTTCATTATTAGATGAATTACCACTAAAGAAAGAATATAAGATGCTTCTTAAGGAAATGGAAATCATAATAAGAGATGGAGGAACCTTAAGAAAAGCTTTTAGTAAAGGGGAAGGCTTAATACCAATATTTTTTCTTTCTATGGTTGGGATAGGAGAAAGAACTGGGAGAATTGTTTATGTGTTGAAGGGAT
Source organism: Clostridium sp. K04 (assembly GCF_019734375.1). Lineage (NCBI taxonomy): Bacteria > Bacillati > Bacillota > Clostridia > Eubacteriales > Clostridiaceae > Clostridium > Clostridium sp. K04. The sequence continues at coordinate 11,266 of NZ_JAASHD010000022.1, read as the reverse complement.
TAGAAATGTACTACAATAAGCTACAATATATAAATAAAACAATTATAAATTCAATAACATATCCCTTAATTTTAATGATTGCTTTAATTATATTAGGTTTTTTTGTTTTGTTTTTCTTTATTCCTAGTATGGCTAATATCTATGGTGCTATGGGGAAAGATATACCAGATATTTATTTAAAAATAATTTCTATGAAGAAATTTGTTTTTAGGAATCCAATTTTAATAATACTTCAAGTAATGATTTGGGGGATAATCGCACCAATATTCATATTTAATATTTTTCTTAGAAAGAGTTTTTATTATTATATAGAGAAAATTCAGGTTTATAATTTGTTTAATGAATATATAACTATTGTTCTTATGTCAGTAGTTATTAATAGTGGTATTAATATCGCTATAGGTTTGGAATATTGTTGTGAAGGAGAGTTAAATGAAAAGATAACTAAAGTCTTAAGAAAGATAAATGATGATATAAAAAATGGAAAAGTATTATCAGAATCTATGAATGAAACGATGATGTTTTCTAAATATACATTAGCTCATATAAAATTAGGGGAAGAATGTGGTTCTTTAGATAAGAGGCTTATTATATTAGAAACAGAAATATTTAATAACTTAAACGATAAAATTAGTAAAATAACTGTATTAGTTCAGCCTTTATTAATATTAACTATAGGAATAATCATATTAAGTTTTATTATAAAATTTGTAGTTCCCCTCTTAGATATTGTTTTAATTTAAGGAGTTTTTTTATGAAAAAGGGTTATACATTAATAGAATTAATAATTGTAATAGCAATAATTTCAGTATTGTTACTACCAACTATAAATATAGCCAATTCTATTAATAGCACAATAAATAGGGCTGAAGCAATTGGTTTTTGTAATGAACTAAGCAATATGATAAGTTATGCAAAGTTTTACTGTGTTAAAAATGCTAGTTATGGTGAAATTGAAATTAATAAGAGTGTTGGTACTGTAAATTTTAAAGATAAAAAACAAGGGGGAAAAATAATAAAAAGTATATATTTAAATAGTAAGTGTAAATTTTTAACTGTATATATTTTGAAGATTAACAATTTAGGACATATAGATTCTGATACAATTCAAATTTTAGATGGTAACGGTAATATTCATAAAATAGCAATAGCAACTGGAGTTGATACAGTAAATATATATGAGGGTAATTAGATAATGAGCAAGAAAAAGGGTAGTACATTAATAGAAACTATTGTTGCAGTGAATATTATAATGATGATGTTTTTAGTTGTTACCATGTTAATTGCAAGCAATAGAGCTAATTATTATAAAAGGAGAAAGATAGAAGAAGCAAGTAGAGTAGTATATTGTATCATGCAAGAGATAAAATATAATATATCAATGAATGAAATAATAGATGAAAATGAAATGGAATATCTTTCGTTAAGATATGATGAGGATATTTTGAAAAATTTGACTACAAAATCATTAACTAGTATGGATTTTGGAAGTGATATATTTATTTTTATCAATAAAAAAAGTGATAATGAAGAAATCTTAGAGGTTAAAATAGAATTTTATCTTGAAAATGATATTGATAAATTAGAAAAGAGCTTTTTAAAGTATAAATGGATGGAGTATTATGAGTAAAAATAAAAGAGGTTATACATTAATTGAAAGTATTGTTGTAATAGCAATTGTTTTTATTTTAGGGGGTATAACTATAGGTTTATCTTTTGAAGGAGTAAAAGACTACTATATTAGTTTATATAATTGTTATTATGAAGATAAATTTGATAATGCTTTATTAAATATAGAGTCTTTATGGAAAAGTTCAGCTATTGTAGCTATAGAAATAAACAGCAGTTTTGATGATGTATATACAAGTGAGATAACTGGGGATAATATAGTAGTTAAATTTAAAGAAATAAGTGGTAATGAAAAAACTAAAATAATTCATTTAAGTAATGGAAAATTAATGTTAAAAACTATAAGTAGTGAAGATGGAAAAATTAAAGTTGGTAATAACACTATAATTGATAATATCAATGATTTTACTGTTATAAAAAAGGGAAAGCTTATATATTACTGCATAAGTAGTGAAAATTCAGGAGTAAGAATAAGATGTATATAGTTAAAAAGCATGGAGTTATAATGCTAGAAGTGTTAATTTTGTTAAATATATTAATAGTATTAATAGTTTTAAGTAGCAAAACAATAGTTGCAAATAGCAGTAAATATTCATTATATGAAATAGGAGAAGATGTTTTAACATTAACAAATGAAGAAAATAAATTAATAGAAGAAGTTAAGGAAGTTATATTTAATGATCAAGAAATATTAAATAAATTTGAAAGCTATAAAGATGATAATAGCATAAGCTTTGAATATTGTTTTAGCGAAAATGAAAATATAAAACTTATAATATCTAATGGAAACTGTTTTTTGAATGATGTTAAAAGTGAAACATCACAATTAATTAGAAAAATAGATTGTATTTTTATAGAAAATGAAGAAAGTATAGATATTATTTTTGTTCCAAGCTTATATAAAACCTTTATCTAAGAAAGCAAGGAGAAAGTATGAGAGATATTGTAATTGCTAATAAAAATAAATATATTCACAAAGGAAAAATATATGATGATATATCTATTAAAAAAATAATAAATAAAGAGGTTAATTTATATATAATAGAAGAAAATTTATTAATAAAATCTTATGATGGAATAAAAAGTGTAAAGGAAAATGTTATTTGTGACATAATTAATGATGAATATGGAGTTAATCATAATGTTTTGATGCATTATGAATATGATAAAAAAAGAAAAAAACTATTTTTATATTCAATTGGAGATGTTGAAAGAATACAGTTTTTATGTGAGGGTTTAAGTGAGGTAACTATTTTACCTATACAATTTTATATTAGAGAAATAACAATGAAAAAAATTAAAAAACCATCGCAGTATAGAGTTTTAACAAAAATAAAGGATCACATTTATTATTTAGAGATTACCAATAATTTAATTACAAAAAGTATTGTAGATAATAAAGAAAATTTTGTTAAAAATTTTAATTATAAAGATATTAATGAAGGAAAAACTTTTGTTATAGACAAAAATATAGATAATGAGCTTATGGAACAATTTAAGGAAAAAAGGACTTTTATAAGATTAAATATTGGAGATAAAATTAATGAAAAAATATTTGAGGTATAAAAATTTTCTTCCTTTAGATTATATAGAAAAAAAGAAGCTTAAAGAAAGTAAAGAAAATAAAAAAGGATATCAAGCATTAATATTACTTAACTTAATATTATTAAGTTTTAATTTAAAACCTTTATTTAAGGAAGAAATAAAAACTAATAATAATTATGAAATTAATGATAGTTATATTAAACCTGAAGAGGTAAGTAAATGGTTAGGGTTGTATGATAATAAAATTGTAGAATTACATGTAGAAAATAATGAAGCTGATATCACTTACAATATTGATGAAGATATTAGTTATTTAGAAGAACGTGGTATTGTAATAAAAAAGATAACAAACAAAGATGATTTAAAGGTTGTGAAAATTTTTTATGAATAAATTTAAATTATATATGCATGATAATAAAGAAAGTGTAATTATTTTACTAACGTTTTTACAAGTTTTACTTTTTTTATTTTGTAGTACAATAAAAGAGGAAAAAGATATTAAAGAAATGCCGGTTGTTATGACAAAAGTAAATTTACTTTATAGTGATGTTTTTAATGAGTTAAAAACTATAAAAAATATCAATATTTTAGAAATGGAAGAAAGAGCAGAAAAGTGGAATATAAAAATAGAGATAAGTGGGAATGAAGAGAATATAGTTGAAGTGTTAGATAAACTAGAATTTTTTGATATAAAATCTTATAATATCATTGGAAAAGATGGAGTTTTGTTAGCAAACTTGGAGTTATATAGATAAATTGATTAAAATTTTAGATGTTCTTCCTTAAATAATTGCATTTCTTTAGTAATTTTGATAGAATGTTTTTGTTGTGTCATTAAACAACAAAAGAAGTTATGACTATTTGTAATTAATAAAGGTCATAATAACAATGAATTCAAGTTATTTGGAGGGAATTTTTTTATGATATCAGCAGGAGATTTAAGAAAAGGTACAACTTTTGAGTATGAAGGACAAGTGTATACAGTTATAGACTTCCTACACGTTAAACCAGGTAAGGGAGCTGCTTTCGTTAGAACTAAGCTAAGAAACGTTATTTCTGGTGGAGTTACAGATACAACTTTCAACCCAACAACTAAATTACAAGAAGCTGTAATTGAAAGAAAAGAAATGCAATACCTTTATTCTGATGGAGAATTATACTACTTCATGGATCAAGAAACTTATGAGCAAATTCCATTAAACTACGAAAAAGTAGAAGATGCTATAAAGTTCATAAAAGAAAACATGTTTGCTGTAATTAAGTTCTACAAAGGTGATGCATTCTCAGTTGAAGCACCAAACTTTGTTGAATTATTAATCACTCAAGCAGATCCAGGAGTAAAAGGAAACACAGCTACAAACGCTATGAAACCAGCTACATTAGAAACAGGAGCTGTTGTTAACGTACCAATGTTCGTTAATGAAGGTGACACTATCAGAGTTGACACTAGAACTGGCGAATACATGGAAAGAGTTTAATATTTAAAAGTAAATGCTAGGTTTAAAAACTTAGCATTTGTTTTATTTAAAAAAAGCAAAAATGGGTATAATTAGTAATAAGTAAAGTATTTCTTCGAAGGAAGTGAAAGTATGAAAGATATAAATAATAAGATAAATAATCTTAAAGAAAAAATAGAAGGTATCAAAGAAGAACAATATAAAGAGTTATTTGATTCTGTAAGTGATATTTTAAGTGATTTATCTTCTAAGATTGAAGAAATATCATTAAAGCAAGATTACTTAGAAGAGAATATTGAGTATATTGACAATGATTTAACTGATATTCAAGATGAACTTTTTGAAGAGGTTTCATTTGATGATTTAAATTCTATTGAAGATGAATATGTAGAGATTAAATGCGACAATTGTGATAAACCACTTTTTGTTGAACAACAAGCTTTAAATAATAATTCTAGTATTCCTTGTCCATTCTGTGGAGGAAAGGCAAGAGAGTGATAAATAATTATTTTATACATATTAAAGTGAAAGCATAGACTAATGCAATTAAATTTGCAATAGTCTATGCTTTTTTTCTATTTAAAAGCATTTATATGATAATAACTAAATATATTTTAAAGAGGGAGTTATTTTACATAGTATTAAAATTTGTAAATTATATAGTTATAAAATAAATATTTTACATATTTTTTTATAGTATGAATAATTATCTATTATGTGAAATAAAAATTAAAGAGAAAGATAATTAAGGAAGTGAGTTTATGGAATATGATGAGATTTACAAAATACTTCCCAAAGAGATTAGTAATATAGTAAAGCAATATTTACAAGAAGATGCCGTACAGGAAATACGAATTAAAAGCGGAAAGCCAGTAATATTAAATTTATCATATGGAGAAAAGGTGCTTGATTATAGGACAACTAGTGAAGATTTGAAGTTTATGATGGCTAAGGTATCGAATTACTCTTTATATGCTTTTGAAGAGGAGATAAAGCAAGGATATATTACTTTAAAGGGTGGACATAGAGTTGGATTAGCAGGAGAGTGTGTTATATCAAATGGAGAAGTTAGGACTATTAAAAATATTTCATCTTTAAATATAAGAATTTGTAGAGAAATAATAGGTTCTTCTAACAAGATAATGAATTTAATAACTAACAATAATAGAGTATATAATACGTTAATTGTTTCACCACCTAAGTGTGGGAAAACAACAATCTTACGAGACATAGCAAAGAATATATCAAATGGAATGTACAAGATAAATTTATCTGGTAAAAAAGTAACGATTGTAGATGAAAGAAGTGAAATAGCAGCTTGTTATAATGGTGTACCACAAATGAACGTCGGGATAAGAACTGATATTTTAGATAATTGTTTAAAGAAGTCAGGAATGATTATGGCAATAAGAAGTTTATCACCTGAAGTTTTAATTTGCGATGAAATTGGAACAAAGGGAGATTTAGAAGCTTTAAACATGGCATTTAATTCAGGAGTGAATGTAATAGTAACAGTTCATGGATATGATATTGCTGATGTTTATGGAAGGGCTGTATTTAAGGATTTAATTGATAATTGCATATTAGAGAGAATTATATTACTAAGTAATAGGAAGGGGGCTGGAACTATAGAAAAAGTATATAAGGTCAGTAGAGAAAGGGGATTACAATGCTTAGAAATATAATGATATTTTTAATGTTTCTAATATGTACCTTTATAGGTTATTTTATAGGAGAAAATTACAAAAGAAGAAGTATTCATTTAAAGGAAATGCAAAAGGCATTATTGCTTTTAAATAATGAAATACTATATTCCAATACACCATTGCCAAATGCCTTATTTGAAATTGGAAACAAAGTTTCAGAGCCTATTTCTTTTATATTTATTGAAATGGCTTCCATATTAGAGGAAGGCAATATTAGTAGTGTATATGAAAGTTTTGAAATAGCTTATGAAAAAAATAAGGATAATATAAGTTTAAATAAAGATGATTATAAAATCATAAATGATTTCTTTAAGACATTAGGTAATAGCGGAGTAACGGGTCAAGAAAGAATTTTCAGCTTAGCTTTAGATAATATAGATATTAATTATAAGGAAGCTAAAAAGTTAGAAAAAGAAAATATTAAATTATATAGAACGTTGGGATTATCTATAGGTGCTATGTTAGCAATATTTTTTATCTAAAAGGGGAGAGGCTTAGGGATGTTTGATGTAAGTTTGTTATTTAAAATAGGTGCAATGGGAGTTTTGCTTATGGTTATAGAGAAAATATTAAAGGACAATGGTAAGGGAGAAATAGCAGTATTAGCAAATTTAGCAGGAATAGTCATTATATTGATTACTGTAATTGGAATGATTTCAAATTTATTTGATACTGTTAGAACTATGTTCAGTCTTTAGGTGACTTATATGGATATTATTAAAGTTGCATTTTTTGCTTTTACTGCATTATTTATATATCTTTTATTAAAACAAACTAAATCTGATTTAGGACCACTTGTAATACTTGTAGCTGGGGCTGGTATTTTTCTATATATGATAGGGCAGCTCGGAGAGGTAATAGATTTTATAAATGACATTGCAAATAAAGCTAATATAGATACTGTATATATAGGAATTGTACTTAAAATTTTAGCCATTGCATATATAACCTCATTTTGTAGTGAGATTTGTAAGGATTCAGGAGCAGGTAGCATAGGAAGTAAGGTAGAGTTTGCAGGTAAAATAATGATTTTAGGATTAGCGATACCAATACTGATGGCTGTATTAGATTCAATACTTCAGATATTGTAGGTGAGAAAATGAAAAACAATATTTTAAAGATAGTTTTAATTTTTGTTTGTGCATTTGTATTAAGTTTAAGTAGTTTTTTTATTACAACAGAAAATGAAGTTTATGCTGAAGATCAAACTACAACAACATTAATTAATGATGAAGAAACAGAATCGAAATTAAATAATTTATATGACTATATAAATACGATGAAAAGTGATGTTGAACTAATGAATGAATTAGATCCAGTTTCATATATACAAAGTTATATTGAAAATGGAGAAGGAAATTTGTCTGTTTCAACGGTAATAAGCGCTGTAGTGAGTTTGTTTTTTAAAGAGGTAAAAACAGTATTATCATTAGCTTTTTCAATTGTAGTAATTGGAATAATATGCTCATTGTTTAAAAATTTACAATCCTCTTTTTCAAGTGAAGGAATTTCACAGATAGCATTTTTTGCATGTTATGCAATATTAATTATATTGCTATCAAAGACATTTATTATTTCTTTATCGCTTGCTAAGGATGTAATAGTACAAATAGCTACATTCATGGATAAAGTATTACCATTATTAGCAGCACTACTAATTGCATCAGGAGGATTAACACAAGCGGCAACAATGGATCCAATAATTTTAGGAGCAACAATATTAATACCTAAAATTTATTTAAATATAATTATACCTTTAATATTAATTACATTTGTGTTGCAATTTGCTAATAATATTTCTACGGAACCAAAGTTATCTAACTTATGTGGTCTTATTAAAAAGTCTACTGTATGGATACAAGGATTTATTATCACAGTATTTATTGGAGTTTTAACTATAAGAGGAATAAGTTCTTCAACAATAGATGCAGTTACATTAAAAACTACAAAATTTACAATAGATAATTTTATCCCAATTGTAGGTAAATCCTTATCGGATGCTATATCTTCCGTAGCTGGATATTCATTGATAATTAAAAATGCAATTGGCTCTATTGGACTTATAGTAATTATTTTAATAATTATATATCCAATAATAAAAATAGTATTATCATCACTTATATTTAAGCTTTCAGCCGCATTATTAGAGCCGATAACTGATAAAAGAATTACATCTTCAATTGCAGCAGCAGGTGAATCATTAATCTTAATAATGTCATGCGTATTATGTGTAAGCTTAATGTTTTTTGTACTTATAGCAATAATGATATCAGCTGGAAAGTTTGTTGTAGGAGGATAGAGAAATGGAATATTTAAATAATTTTGTTATTACATTAGTTGCAACAATAATTTTTATGACAGCTGTAGAGATAATTGCCCCTGATAATTCAATGAAAAAATATATAAAATTTGTTTTAGGATTAATATTAATTTCAGTAATGATTAATCCAATAATTAAATTCTTTACTGGTGGGGAGCAAGAGGTAGTTAAAATAATCAAAAATTATGAAAATATGCTTACACAAGGTATGACTAGTGAAAGTACTTCAGAGGATATAAGCGAAACGCAAAAGGAATCTTTTAAAAAAAATTTAAATAGCAATTGTGATAGTATGCTGAAGGAAGAGTTTTCAGATATGGATTTTAAATCAAATGTAGAGTGTACTATAAATTTAGAAGATATGACATACAGTATAGATGGTTTAGAGGTAGGAGTAAAAGAAAGTGGTATTAAAATTGTAGATAAAATTAAAATTAACATAAATGATGAAAGTGAAGAAACTGTATCTAATGAAGAAAATATTGAAAATGAAGAAGAAATAAAAAAATATTTATCAGAAGTATTTAAAATACCAGTAGAAAAAATAAAATTATACAGTATGGGAGGATAAAGAGTATGGATAAAGATAAGTTTAATAAAGAAATTAACAAAATGTTTCAAAATAAAAAGTTTGTTAATTGTTTAATTGTTTTATTAGCTATTATATTTCTATGGTTGGCAGTAAGTAATTTTTTAGGAGATGATATTGGAATATCGAAAGGAAGTGATACGCCACAAGGAGCACAAGAAGTATCTACAGATGATGGACTTATGACATCTAAGGAATTACTAAATTATGAAGATCAACAAAAGGCAGAGCTAGAAAAAATACTTTCTAAGATGAGTGGAGTAGGAGAAGTAATAGTTAATATTTACTTTGAAAGTGGAGAAATACAAGTGCCAGCAACAAATTCAAGTACTCAAACATCTGAGACGCAAGAAGAGGATACAAATGGAGGTACAAGAGTTACAAAGCAAGAGACAGAAGGTACAACTGTGGTTATGAAAAGTGATTCTAGCACAAGTGAACCATTTATAACTAAAACATATAAACCAACGATTACAGGAGTATTAATAGTTGCAGAAGGCGCAAATAGCAGTGAGGTTAAATATAATATACAAAAGGCAGTTTCAAATTTATATAATTTAAGTTTAGATCAAGTTAACGTATATCCAATGAATAACTAGCATATAAATGTTATATAAAATATATGGGAGGAATTAAAAATGACAAAAAAACAATTTGGGATTATCTTTACTCTAATGGCTTTGATAGTATGTGTAGGAGTTCTATCAATGAAATTAAATGAAAATGGATTAAATGATCCAACAAGTTTAGAAGCTGTATTAAAACAAAATACAGATAAAACTAATGAAAGTGAGGCTTCAACAGAAGAAACATTAAGTACATCTGAATATTTCTATAGCATGAGATTAACTAAAGAGCAACAAGACGATAAGTATGTTGATGATATGAAGGCTATTACTGAAGATGCTAATGCTTCTCAAGAATCTAAAGATGTTGCAAATAATGCTTTAGTTGCCAAAGCTAAGATGAAAGACCAAGAAAGCAGAGTAGAATCTGAAATAAGAAATAAAGGGTATGAAGATTCATTATGTATGATTAATGATAATGGAACTGTTAAAGTATATGTAAAAGTTGATGATGTTTTAGCAGAAGAAGATGCTGCAACAATTAAAAAGATAGTAGAAGATATCACTACATTAAGTGATGTAGATATAACATCAATGAAATAATGCATTGTAAAGTAATAACTCTTTTGTTATAATGAACATAAGTAAAAGTAGGTTTAACAAGATAAACCTTTAGGAGGTTAGGGAATGGAAAATGTAAACAATGAATCTGCAATAGGAATTGTTAAAATTTCTGACGAGGTTGTAAGTGTTATAGCAGAAATAGCGGCTGATGAAATTAAAGGAATCGTTGAAATTCCACATGGGGTTTCAAGTAACATATCACAAATTTTAAAAGGAAAAAAAGCTTCTAGTGGTAAAAGCGTAAAAGTTACATTAGAAGAAGATAAAGCTACAATTGAAATAAATGTAGCTGTAGAATATGGAATGAGAATTCCTGAAGTAGTTGCATCAGTTCAAGAAAATGTTAAAAGAACTGTTGAAGCTATGACTGGATTGAAAGTTGACAAAGTTAATGTTAATGTTCAAAACATATATGTTCCAAAACAAGAACAACCAGAAGCTGAAAAAGAAGTATAGTTAAAAAAACCCTCTGATATTCAGAGGGTTTCTCAATGTATAAGGAAATATTATATCTTTCAGTAGATGATTAAGTTCAATTAAAAAGTAAAATTTGAATTTTACTTTATGGAAGAAGTATTACAAAAAAACATGTGATATAATAATAAAAAATATTAAATTATTTATTAAAAATAAAAAAAATGAAGTATGAAAGTATTATTTTTCTAGACAGAAATAAGATAATATTGTAATATACATATGTTTAATTAATGTAATATAAGCTTATAATACAGATAAGAAGATTATGTATATTATATATGAATCTGTTAAGTTGATATGAAAAAATAGCTTGATTTTTCATAGAATTGCTCGCTCTTTGAAAATTATATAAG
>NZ_JAASHD010000021.1:0-68230 GCF_019734375.1 Clostridium sp. K04 | reverse complement strand
CGATTGGGGTGAAGTCGTAACAAGGTAGCCGTAGGAGAACCTGCGGCTGGATCACCTCCTTTCTATGGAGAAATGAAACAACAAGATGTTTGTTTCGTAAATCTTAAAAGATAACTGGTTTAACTAGTCTGTTCAATTTTGAGAAACCATGTTTCTCATTTTTTTAGAAAAATTACTTTACATAATGTTTGGTAATGCTTCTAAAAATTGTTCTTTGAAAATTGCACATGAATTAATATATAACTTCAAACATATTGAGAAGTAAGCCAAGAAATATTCTTTGTGATATTAAATGCAAAACTTTGAAAAAGAAGATTATTGTGAAGTTTAGTATGACTTAGTACAAGGAAACGAGAAATATACGTAGTGAACAGTACCTTAGATACGTGAACGAGTAGATTTCGAAGTCGACGAAGTAATAAGACATAATGAACGAACAAAGGTCAAGCTACAAAGGGCGCATGGTGAATGCCTTGGCATCAGGAGCCGATGAAGGACGTGATAAGCTGCGATAAGCTTCGGGTAGGCGCACATAGCCAGTGATCCGGAGATTTCCGAATGTGGGAACACACATGGGAAACCCCATGTATCGTATAGTGAATACATAGCTATACGAGGGTAAACCTAGGGAACTGAAACATCTAAGTACCTAGAGGAAGAGAAAGAAAAATCGATTTCCTAAGTAGCGGCGAGCGAAAGGGAAAGAGCCCAAACCAAAGATTTATCTTTGGGGTTGCGGACAGAGCATTAACGAGAAGTCGTAACTAACCGAACACAACTGGAAAGTTGGACCGTAGGAGGTAATAGTCCTGTAGGTGAAAGTTAAGATAATCAAGCTCTGATCCAGAGTACCACGAGACACGTGAAACCTTGTGGGAAGCAGGGAGGACCACCTCCCAAGGCTAAATACTACCTGATGACCGATAGTGAAGCAGTACCGTGAGGGAAAGGTGAAAAGAACCCCGGGAGGGGAGTGAAATAGAACCTGAAACCGTGTGCCTACAACCGGTCAAAGCCCCATATGAGGGTGATGACGTGCTTTTTGTAGAACGAGCCAACGAGTTACGGTATGTAGCAAGGTTAAGTACTTAAGGTACGGAGCCGAAGGGAAACCGAGTCTTAATAGGGCGACTAGTTGCATGCCGTAGACCCGAAACCGGGTGACCTATCCATGGCCAGGTTGAAGCGAGGGTAAAACTTCGTGGAGGACCGAACCACGTTGCTGTTGAAAAAGCATGGGATGAGCTGTGGATAGCGGAGAAATTCCAATCGAACTCGGAGATAGCTGGTTCTCCCCGAAATAGCTTTAGGGCTAGCGTCGGATATGTGTAGTGGAGGTAGAGCACTGAATGGGCTAGGGGGCATATCGCTTACCGAACCTTATCAAACTCCGAATGCCATATACATTTAGTCCGGCAGTCAGACTACGAATGATAAGATCCGTGGTCAAAAGGGAAACAGCCCAGATCGTCAGCTAAGGTCCCAAAGTGTAAGTTAAGTGGAAAAGGATGTGGGATTTCTAAGACAACTAGGATGTTGGCTTAGAAGCAGCCACTCATTTAAAGAGTGCGTAATAGCTCACTAGTCGAGAGATCCTGCGCCGAAAATGTCCGGGGCTCAAACTTACCACCGAAGCTACGGGCTTGCGTAAGCAAGCGGTAGGGGAGCGTCGTAATCGGGCTGAAGTCGTACCGTAAGGAGCGGTGGACTGATTACGAGTGAGAATGTTGGCATTAGTAGCGAGATGTAGGTGAGAATCCTACAGGCCGAATATCTAAGGTTTCCTCAGGAAGGCTCGTCCGCTGAGGGTTAGTCGGGACCTAAGCCGAGGCCGAAAGGCGTAGGCGATGGACAATCGGTTGATATTCCGATACCACTACCATCGTTATTATCGAGGGTGTGACGGAGAAGGATAGTGTGTGCTAGCGATTGGAAATGCTAGTCTAAGCGTTTAGGGAGTTACGGTAGGCAAATCCGCTGTAACAATTCTGAGGCGTGATGGGGAAGGCCATATAGGCCGAAGTACATGATTCCATGCTTCCAAGAAAAGCATCTAGAGAGAGAAGTAGTGCCCGTACCGCAAACCGACACAGGTAGATGAGGAGAGAATCCTAAGGCCGGCGGAAGAATTGCAGTTAAGGAACTAGGCAAATTGACCCCGTAAGTTCGCGAGAAGGGGTGCCTGCGAGAGCAGGCCGCAGAGAATAGGCCCAAGCAACTGTTTAGCAAAAACACAGGTCTCTGCTAAAGCGTAAGCTGATGTATAGGGGCTGACGCCTGCCCGGTGCTGGAAGGTTAAGGGGAACACTTAGCGCAAGCGAAGGTGTGAACTTAAGCCCCAGTAAACGGCGGCCGTAACTATAACGGTCCTAAGGTAGCGAAATTCCTTGTCAGGTAAGTTCTGACCCGCACGAATGGCGTAATGACTTGGGCACTGTCTCAACTGCAAATCCGGCGAAGTTGTAGTGCGAGTGAAGATGCTCGCTACCCGCGATTGGACGGAAAGACCCCGTAGAGCTTTACTGTAGCTTAGCATTGAATTCCGGTATTGTCTGTACAGGATAGGTGGGAGACTGGGAAACTAGGGCGTCAGCCTTAGTGGAGTCAACCTTGGGATACCACCCTGACAGTACTGGGGTTCTAACAGGACGCCATGAATCTGGTGACTGGACATTGTTAGGTGGGCAGTTTGACTGGGGCGGTCGCCTCCTAAAAAGTAACGGAGGCGCCCAAAGGTTCCCTCAGAACGGTCGGAAATCGTTCGTAGAGTGCAAAGGCAGAAGGGAGCCTGACTGCGAGACATACAAGTCGAGCAGGGACGAAAGTCGGGCTTAGTGATCCGGTGGTACCTCGTGGGAGGGCCATCGCTCAACGGATAAAAGCTACCTCGGGGATAACAGGCTGATCTCCCCCAAGAGTCCACATCGACGGGGAGGTTTGGCACCTCGATGTCGGCTCGTCGCATCCTGGGGCTGTAGTAGGTCCCAAGGGTTGGGCTGTTCGCCCATTAAAGCGGCACGCGAGCTGGGTTCAGAACGTCGTGAGACAGTTCGGTCCCTATCCGTCGCGGGCGTAGGAAATTTGAGAGGAGCTGTCCTTAGTACGAGAGGACCGGGATGGACTGACCTCTGGTGCACCAGTTGTTCCGCCAGGAGCATGGCTGGGTAGCTAAGTCGGGAAGGGATAAACGCTGAAAGCATCTAAGCGTGAAGCCTCCCTCAAGATGAGATTTCCCATAGCATAAGCTAGTAAGACCCCTTGAAGAACACAAGGTTGATAGGTCAGAGGTGTAAGTGCGGTAACGTATTTAGCTGACTGATACTAATAGGTCGAGGGCTTGACCAAAATATAAAAAATAATTCATATGCAATTTTCAGAGAATAAATTCTCTTAGAATAATCCGCGATAGCTCAATGGTGGAGCATTCGGCTGTTAACCGACAGGTTGGAGGTTCGAGTCCTCTTCGCGGAGCCAGATAAAGCTAGAAGCAATTCTAGCTTTATTTTTTTATACAAGCAGATGAAAGATATCTAAATTTATCATATAATTGAGTAAAATAAAGAAGAATTAATTTAATATTAATAAGGGGTAAAAAAACATGGATGTTATAATTATTGGAGCAGGTAAGGTTGGATACACCTTAGCTAAATTTCTTTCTAAAGAGGAGGATAATATAACTGTAATTGATAATAATATTGATGCACTAAATTCTATAATTGAAAAATTAGATATAATGGGTATAAAGGGAAATGGAACAAGTTTAAAAATACTTCATGAAGCTGGTATAAGTAAAGCAGATTTAGTTATATCAGTTACTGGTAGTGATGAAGTAAATATGCTTTGTTCGTTAGCTGCTAAAAAATTAGGTGCTAAATATACTATAGCAAGAGTAAGAGCACCACAGTATTCTGAAGAGATATTAATGCTTAAAGACGAACTAGGAATTGATTTAGTAATAAATCCAGAAAAAGAGGCTGCTTTAGAAATAGCAAAATTAATAAAATTCCCATCTGTTAGAAGTGTAGATACATTTGCAAAAGGGAAAGTTGATTTAGTAGGATTTACAATACTTGAAGGCGATGGATTAGATGGTGAGGCCATACAAGATATAAAATATTTAAAGGATTCTATATTAATTTCTGGTATAGAAAGAGATGGAGAAATACATATACCAAGTGGTGATTTTGTTTTACATAAGAATGATAAGTTATATGTAATAGGTGAACATAAAAAAATTGAAGTCTTTTTCAAAAGATTAGGTAAATTCCAAGATAGAATAAAAAATCCACTAATAATAGGTGGAGGAAGAATTACACATTATCTAGTAAATATAATAGATAGTTTACGAGTAACTTCTAAAATAATTGAATTAGATTTAGATAAATGTATTGAATTAAATGAAACTTTACCAGAAGCAATTGTTATAAATGGAGATGGTACTGATCATGAATTATTATTATCAGAAAATCTACAAGAAGCAGATGCTTTTATTGCTTTAACAGGTAGAGATGAAGAAAATGTATTAACATCTTTATTTGCAATTAATAATAATGTGAAAAATGTCATAACTAAAGTTACTAGATTTAATTACAATGTAATAGCTAAAAATGTAGGAATAGATACTATAATAAGTCCTAAAGCTATAACTGCAAATAAAATATTAAAATATATACGTTTCTTAAAGAATAAAAAGAAATGCTGCATAGAAAATATTTATAAGATATTTGATGAGCAAGCTGAGGCCATTGAGTTTTTAGTTAGAGAAGATGTAAAATTCTTAAATAGAAAATTAAAAGATATAAATATAATTAATGATATAATTATTGCTACTATAGTTAGAAATGATAAGATAATCATTCCATCTGGTGATGATAAAATTGAACTTGGAGATAGAGTAATAATAATAACTAAAAGAGATAAACTTGTTGATATTAATGATATAGTAGTGAGGGGGAATAAATAATGAATTTTCCTGCTATATTAAATATATTAGGACATGTAATAAAATATGAACTGTTATTATTATTAATACCGTTTGCTGTAGCACTTTTTTATGGGCAAGGGGATGCTAGTGCTTTTTTGTATACAATATTAATAATGCTTCCTATATCAATAATTCTTACAAGAGTAAAAGGGAAGAAAAAAGAGATATATGCTAAAGAAGGATTTTTAACAGTTGGATTAGCATGGATAGTAATTTCATTCTTTGGAGCATTACCTTTTGTATTTAATGGTGCTATTCCATCATTTATAGATGCATTTTTTGAAACATCATCTGGATTCACAACAACAGGAGCATCTATATTAACAGAGATTCAATCTTTACCAAAAGGAATATTGTTTTGGAGAAGTTTTACTCACTGGGTTGGAGGAATGGGATTCCTTATATTTATATTAGCTTTAATGCCATCTTTTGGTGGAAATACGATACATTTATTAAAGGCAGAGAGTCCAGGACCTACTCCAGGTAAAATAGTACCTAAAATTAAGCAAACTGCAAAAATATTATATGCTATTTACTTTGTATTAACAGTTATAGAAACTATATTTTTAAAATTTGCAGGTATGTCATGGTATGATGCAATTATACATGCTTTAGGTACAGCTGGAACAGGTGGTTTTTCTAATATGAATGCAAGCGTTGCTGCATTTAATAATCCAACAGTAGATTGGATTATAACAATATTTATGCTTTTATTTGGTGTGAATTTTGTTTTATATTTCCAATTAATCAGAGGGAATTTTAAAGCATTCTTCAAGAGTGAAGAATTAAAGTGGTATTTAATTGCTGTTTTTGGAGCAATTGCTATTATAGCAGTTAACATAATACCTTTTAATAATGGGGATGTAACTAGATCAATAAGAGATTCAGCATTCCAAGTAGCATCTGTAGTAACAACAACAGGGTATGCAACAGCAGACTTTAATTTATGGCCAACTCTTAGTAAAATGATTTTGGTAATGCTAATGTTTATGGGAGCAATGGCTGGGTCTACAGGTGGAGGAATTAAAACTGTAAGAATAGTAATAATTATTAAAGCTATAAGAAGAGAAATTGATAAGATATTACATCCAAGAAGAGTTAAAAGTGTAAAGATAGACGGAAATGTAGTTGAAGAAGAAACTATATCAGGGGTATTTATATTTATATTCGCGTATATAGTTATTGCACTTATAGCTATATTTATAATTTCTTTTGATAACTTTGATGTTACTACTACAGTGACATCTGTAATAGCGACTTTAAGTAATATAGGGCCAGGACTTGAAATGGTAGGTCCTACAGGAAACTATGCAGCTTTTTCAGATTTAAGTAAGATAGTATTATCATTTTGTATGCTTGCTGGAAGGCTTGAGATATATCCTATGCTTATATTATTTAGCCCTTCACTTTGGAAAAAAAGATACTAATATTTGCCTCTGGGGTCAATCCAAAAAATGGATTGACCCCAGAGGCATTTTAATAATAATATATAAAGTATATAATTAATAATATCGAAAGGGAGGAATGTTTTATGTTATCTCGCGAAGTTGCACAAAAGGTGCTTGGAAGATGTTTAATAACTGGTGGGGATTTTGCTGAAATATTTGAAGAAGATAGTTTAGATAATTCAATTAGTATATTAAATGGAAAGGTTGAAAATTCTATAGGAGGAAGAGCTTATGGAATTGGAATTAGAATATTTAAGGGCTTAAAAAGTGTATATGCATATACAAATAACAATAGTTTAACTTCACTTTTAAATGTTGCTCAAAAGGCTGCAATGGCATTAGGTGAATTAAAAGAAGAAAAGATGATAGTTCTTAATGAAAGAGAAAATATAAATTTAAATCCTATAATTATAACTCCATCATCAATAGAACTTAATAAGAAAATTGGCGTAATGAAGATAGCATATGATGCTGCTAAGAATTATCATAGTGAAATAGTTCAAGTTGGAGTAGGTTATGCTGATAAAGAGCAACATATATTAATTGCTAATACAGAAGGATTATATACAGAGGATAAGAGAACAAGAACAAGACTAACTGTAAACGCTATAGCATCTGCTAATGGGGAAAATCAAACTGGTTTTGAAGGGCCGGGAAGACATATGGGATTTGAAATGTTTAATGAAGTAGACCCAGAGTACTATGGAAGAGAAGCAGCTAAGCAAGCATATACTATGTTATATGCTAAAAATTGTCCTGCAGGTAGAATGACAGTTGCAATAGATAATGGATTTGGAGGAGTTATTTTCCATGAGGCTTGTGGACATTCACTAGAAGCTACATCTGTAGCAAAAGGAAATTCTGTATTTACAGGAATGTTAGGAAAGCAAATAGCGTCTACAAAGGTAACTGCAATAGATGATGGAACTATTCCAAATGCATGGGGATCTTTAAATATAGATGATGAAGGTAATAAGACTCAAAAAAATATTCTTATTGAAAATGGAATTTTAAAATCTTATATGATTGATAAATTAAATGGACGTAGAATGGGAATGGCACCGACAGGAAGTGGAAGAAGACAAAGTTATAAATATGCACCTACATCAAGAATGACTAATACTTATATTGCAAATGGAGATGATAATCCAGAAGATATAATTAAGTCTATAAGCGACGGATTATATGCTAAGAAAATGGGTGGAGGTTCAGTTAATCCAGTTACTGGTGAATTTAACTTTGCAGTTTCAGAAGGATATTTGGTTAAAAATGGTGTTATTCAGGAGCCTGTTAGAGGAGCTAGCTTAATTGGTAAGGGTAGTGATATTTTAATGGATATAGATATGGTTGGTAATAATATGGCCAAAGGACAAGGAATGTGTGGATCTTCATCTGGAAGTATAGCAGTTAATGTTGGTCAGCCAATGATTAGAGTAAAAGAAATAACAGTAGGTGGAAGATAGGAGGGGAGATTATGGAATTAGAATTATTTGTTGATAGTTTATTTAAGAAAGCTAGTGAAGCTGGATTTTCTGAATATGAAGTATATTACGTGGATAGAGAAAGTTTAGGAATCAGTGTTTATAAAGAGGAAGTAGAAAAGTATAATTTAAACAATTCAGCAGGATTATCATTTAGAGGTAAATTAGGTGATAGAATTGGGTATTCATATACTGAGATATTAGATGAAGATGCTATAGATATGCTTGTAAAAAAAGCAAAGGAAAATGTTTCAGCAATTGAAAATAATGATATTCAATTTATATATGAAGGTGATAAAGAGTATAAGGAAATTAGTACTTATTATGAAGCTTTAGAAAATTTAGCACCAGATAAATTGATTAATATTGCAATCAATATGGAAAAGGAAGCTAAGAAGTATTGTGATAAAGTTGAAAGCTTTAGTGGATGTGCAATATCATATAGTTCAGGAAAGTATGGAATAATTAATTCTAAAGGATTAAATCTAAAAAATAAATCAAATTTATTAACAGCTTATGTTGTTCCAATAGTAAAAGATGGAGAAAATATGTATGATGGCTGTGGATATGTTGTTGCTAAATCATTAGATGAAATTGATCCTGCCAAAATAGCAAAAATGGGGGTTGATGAAGCATTAAGTAAGATTGGTGCAACTTCAATTCCAGCAGGCAATTACAAAGTTATTATAAATAATGAAGCAATGGTATCACTTTTATCAACATTTGCAGGAATATTTAGTGGGGATGCAGTTCAAAAAGGGTTAAGTCTTTTAAAAGGAAAAGAAGGAGAAATAATAGCTTCTGATATAGTCAATTTAGTTGATGATCCACATTTAAAAGATGGTTTAGCATCAGTTGCATTTGATGATGAAGGTGTAGCTACAGTAAAAACTTACTTAATACAAGATGGAAAGTTAAACACTTTACTTCATAACTTAAAGACTGCTAATAAAGCTGGGGTAAAATCAACTGGTAATGGATTTAAAGCATCATATGCTTCACCTATATCAGTATCTCCAACAAATTTCTATATTGAACCAGGAGTTAATTCTTTAGAGGAAATGACTAAGAAAATTGATAAAGGATTAATAATTACAGATCTTGCAGGGTTACATTCAGGTGCAAATTCTATAACTGGAGATTTTTCTTTAGCTGCAAAAGGTTTTTATATAGAAAACGGAGTTAAAACTCATCCAGTAGAACAAATAACAGTGGCAGGAAATTTCTTTACTTTATTAACTGATATAGAAGAAGTAGGCAATGATTTAAAGTTCCCTATGAGTAGTGTAGGTAGTCCAAGTATTATGATAAAGGAGCTTTCCATTGCAGGAGAGGGGTCAAAGAATGAATAAATATGACTTGGTTATAATTGGAGCAGGTGCATCAGGATTATCTGCTGGAATAAGTGCATTAAAATCTGGCATTAAGGATGTTTTAATTTTAGAAAAGGAAGATGTATTAGGTGGTAATTTAAATTTATTTATTGATAATGGATTTGGTGAATATTATTTAAATAAAACTGTTACTGGTCCAGAACTTGGAAGTATTTTAATAAGGGATTATAAAGCTTTAGAAGGAAAATATAAACTAAATACAAGGGTTTTAGAAATTAATAGAGATAAAGTTATTACTTATGTAAATCCAGAAGAAGGAATTCAAGAAATAGAAGCAAAAGCAATAATATTAGCAGCTGGATGTAGAGAAAAATATACGGGTAATATATTAATTCCTATTCATAAGTTTACTGGAATATTTACTACTGGTTCTGCACATAGATTAGTTAATTATAATGGTTATTTACCAGGAAAAGAAATAATTATTTCAGGAAATGATCTATGGACTCTTATTGTGGCAAGAAGATTAGTAATAGAAGGTGCTAATGTAAAAGGAATAGTTACAGAAAGAAAGTGTTTTAATAGAGATGAACTAGATATAATTAATGGATTTAATATTCCTATAATATATCAAAGTGAAGTTATTGATATTGAAGGAATTGAGAGAATTAATTTAGCAAGGATTAAAAATGTTTATAATGAAGAAATTACTTCTATTGATTGTGATTCATTGATTTTATCAGTAGGATATTTACCAGATAGTGACTTTATAAAGAAAATGAGCATTATGATGGATGGAAGTTATATAAAAAATAAAAACAACCTTACATCGGTTGAAGGCATATTTGTATGTGGAACTATGGAAAAGGGTATAGATGTATTGTTAAATAGTGGTGAAAATGGGTTAAAGGTTGGAAAGCAAGCAGCAGAATACTTAGAAGAGTTGAGATTGAATAGTTAATAGTTAAGAGTTAAGGTAGAAACTCCTTAGGGAGTTTCTATAAGTATTTATCTAAATTCAGCTTAAGCTGAATTTAGTCCTTAACTTGTCACTTAAAATTTGATATCTTATTATAGTTATTTTATTATAGATTGAAGCTGATATTATTGTTACTTTACAAATTATTAATTTAATTAGTTAAGTTTAATTTCAGCTGTTTTTACTAGTAAGTCTTGACCTTTAGGACTAAGGTGAATACCATCAACGTATAGTTCTTCATGTTCACTAGCATTTATTGTAGCAGAATAAAAATCAACATAGTTTAGTGAGTATTTATTACATAAATTAAGTAAAGCTTCTTTTAAAAGTGGTAAACTATCTTGGCAGTAATCATAAGTATCGCATTTCATAAAAAGTTTATTTGCTAAATTTGGTATTATATTTGGGGGAAATCCTATAATTACATTTATATTTTCTTTTAATGAATCCTTAATCATTAATTCAATATTATTAGCAATAGATTGGACACTTCTGTTAGAAAGTAAATCATTTGTACCGCCCATAATAAATAAATCAGTAGGATTCAAATCAAGCACATCTTTTTGAAATCTAACAAGCATATCGGTAGTGGTACTGCCATTTACACCTTTGTTATATAAAGATAAATTATATTTAGTCTGTAATTTATAAACCCAATTATCTTTAGGCTTCACTCCGTAACCATAAATTAAACTATCTCCTAGAAATACATATTTTTTCATAAGTAAATGACCTCCTTTAAAATAATTTATTAAAGCAATTTTTACAAATAAGAGTTTTGCCTTTATCAGCAGTAACAAAATTATTTTCTTTTAAAATACAATTGCAAATAGAACATTTCTTTGTTGAAGATAACTTCTCTTTTGAAGAAGATGAGTTATTTAATTTGCTTTTATTCTTTGGAATTTCAGTAGATTTTATTGATTTTTTTAATGAAGAATATAATCTTTTTTCATCACATATATCTTTTTCTATAATTGAATATGAGATTGAAAATGTACTTTCACCAAAAAGCTCTAGTTCAAATCTTGGGTTCTCTTTATCATAAAATTCTTCAACTATTATTCTACGAATTTGAGCATCATTGACTATAAGTCCACTTTTCTCGATTCCATCAAATATACTTTTAGTTATATTTGCAGTATCAGGATGACGCTTTTCACTTTTATAATAAACTTTTAATACTGCTATAAGTGATTCTTCTAATATTATTTCTGGATTTTGACTTCTTGCATAATAAGCTATTTCTTCTTCATAAAGAGCATATTTATCGTGAGATTTTCCAGTATTGTAAGGTAAAATAGCTCTACCATCTTTATTATGTAATTTGAAATTTGATTTAGTAATAGGCGACCCTAAAACTATTACTTTTGCATAAGGTTTCATATATAGTTCTCCTAAAATTTCTTAGAGTAAAGTGTATATAATATAAAAGATGTTAATAATTATTAATGGATAATTGAAATGAAAAATAATTATTAAAAAATCCTTAAAAATCCATAAAAAGAAATAAAAAATAATGAATATTTTTTTTGAAAAGTATATAATACTCATTAGTATTAAATCTACAAATAAGTATTTATTATATTTCAACTATACATGAGAGAATTTATATTAACAAGTAATAATTTGATTATGTAATACGATTACGATATAATACAGATTGGTATTATTCAGTAAATAAAGAAGAGGTAAAAATAGATGGAAGATAAATATATTTTAGCTATAGAATCAAGTTGTGATGAAACTTCAGCAGCAGTTGTAGTAAACGGAAGGGAAGTACTGTCAAATGTAATTGCTTCACAAATAAGCACACATGAAAAGTATGGGGGAGTAGTTCCTGAAGTTGCTTCAAGAATGCATATAGAAGCTGTTAGTGGAGTTGTTGAAGAAGCTTTACTAGAGGCTAATATTACTTTAGATAAAATTGATGCAATTGGTGTTACATATGGACCAGGATTAGTTGGAGCCTTATTAGTTGGCTTACAATTTGCAAAGGGGTTAGCATTTTCAAGCAAGAAGCCTTTAGTAGGAGTAAATCATATTGAAGGGCATATTTGCGCAAATTACATACAACATAAAGACTTAAAACCACCTTTTGTTTCTTTAGTAGTTTCAGGTGGGCATACTTTTATAGTTCATGTTAAAGATTATGGAAAGTATGAAGTAATAGGTCAAACAAGAGATGATGCAGCAGGTGAAGCATATGATAAGGTTGCAAGAGCTTTAGGACTTGGATATCCAGGTGGGCCTAAAATTGATAAATTAGCAAAGGAAGGAAATCCAAAGGCGATAGTATTCCCTAAGGCTAATTTCCATGAAGAAACATTAGATTTTTCATTTAGTGGTGTAAAATCTGCAGTACTTAATTATTTAAATAAATGTAAAATGCAAAATATTGAAGTTAATAAGGCTGATGTTGC
The DNA here is from genome assembly GCF_019734375.1 of Clostridium sp. K04. Taxonomy (NCBI): domain Bacteria; kingdom Bacillati; phylum Bacillota; class Clostridia; order Eubacteriales; family Clostridiaceae; genus Clostridium; species Clostridium sp. K04. The sequence goes on along the minus strand of NZ_JAASHD010000021.1, from coordinate 55,581 downwards.
AGCATCATTCCAACAAGCAGTAGTTGATGTATTAAAGGATAATGTTTTATTAACATGTAAAAAGAAAAATGTAAAAACTATTGCAATTGCTGGTGGAGTTGCTTCTAATTCAACATTAAGAGAAACACTAACTAATGCTGCTTCAAAGAGAGGAATAGAGGTTTTATTCCCAGCTCCAATTTTATGTACAGATAATGCAGCCATGATAGGAAGTGCAGCTTATTTTAATTTTATTAATGGTAAAATTAGCGATTTAAATTTAAATGCTAAACCAAATTTAAAATTGTAATTATGTAGATTTAAGTATACGATTTGTAGAGGGATACATATACTTAAAAAACTTAAATATATTTATAAAAAAATATAAGTTAAGGATGTATGGGGAGAGAAAGCAATGAATTTTTTACCGTATTCAAATGGGGTACGTAAAGTAAGTATGAAAAAGCATAGGAGTCCTAAAGAAAAATTTAAAATTGTAGTTATTACAATAGTTGCTATTTTAATTATTGGGATTGTTACTCAAAATATAGTTGACTTTATCGATGGGGAAAGATTAAAGAAAAGAGTAAATTATACTACAGTAGATGAATTAAGAATGGATTATAGAATTGAGGGGGAAGGTAGCTATACTATTATTTTTGATGGTGATATTGGAACTACTTTAGAAGAATGGACATCTATTGTAGAAGAGTTAAAAGAAAATGATAGTATTAGGACTTTTGTTTATAACAGACAGGGATATGGATATAGTGATATATCATCATCAGGAAGAACGCCAGAAGAGCAAGCTAGAGATTTAAAGATATTATTAAGAAAAGCTGGACTTTCTGGACCATATATCATTGTAGGTGAAGGGTATGGCTCTTTGGTATTAACAAGTTTTGCAGAGCAATTTAAAGATTCGGTTGCAGCGGCAATAATGATTGATCCTATTAATGAAGAGGTTATTCAAACGAAAGAGTATAAACAAAGTCAGATATTAACTAAAATACGAAGAAGTATTGAAAAGATAGGTTCAAAATGTGGACTTACAATGTTATTAGATAAATTAAATTTAGATATTAATTTAGAGGATTATGAATCAGGACTTTTAGATAAGAATAAAGATGAATTTTTAACTTTAAGAACTAAATCAAAGTATACCACTGCGGTTTATAATGAGCTTAAAAATATATTAAATGGTACAAGCCATAGTCAAGTTGATGGAGTATTTTCTGATATGCCATATTATTTATTGACTAGAGATGAAAATGATCCACTAAAGATCTTAGGAAGTGAAGAATTAACTGATGTACATGTAACTAGCTGTGAAAAAGACTATTTACCATTAAATGATAAAGATAATGTTTTGTTGGCTATAAGACAAACAGTTAAAAAACTACAAGAAATTGAAACAGCAAATAAAGCAAATAATAAAAAATAAAGCTAAAAACTAAAGCCGATTTTTATCGGCTTTATTTTTTTTCTAAAAGTAACTTAATTTATTAAGTAATATAATATTTACTATTTGTCATATATTTGACACATACAGTGGTTATATTATAAGTATCAAATAAATGAAAAATAAATTAAATATAAATTAAAGGAGTTAGTATATATGGATAATGAGAATATTTATGACGCTGCATATAGTGAAGCACATATAGTTGAGGAAGGAGAAGTAAAAAACAACTTTGAAGAACAACATAAAAAAAAGAATAGTAAAAAAAAGAGAGGAAATGGAAACGGATTTGCTAAATATATTGCAATAGCTCTTATTTGTTCTTTATTTGGAGGAGTAGTTGGTTCAGGAATTACTTACGTTATAGCAGATAAAGGCAATAATAGTACTAAATCAAATAATAGTGTGGTGACAGATCCAGTATCATTTGCAACAGATAATACAGCATTATCAGCAGCAGATATATATAAGAAAGTAGCACCTGCAGTTGTTATGGTATCAACAAAATCAATTCAAAGTGTTAATGGTTGGTTTCAACAAGAAACTGAGGGTATGGGATCAGGATTTATAATTAATGAAGATGGGTATATTTTAACAAACTATCATGTAATTGATGGAGCAAAAGAAGTTACAGTAACATTAAGTGATGGTAGGGAAGTTACTGCTTCAGTAGTAAATTATGATGCTGATCAAGACGTAGCTATGATAAAAATTAATGATGATATAGAAGTTCCTGGAGTAGTAGAATTAGGAGATTCAGATGCATTACAACCAGGTGAAGAAGTATTAGCAATTGGTAATCCACTATCAAAAGAATTATCATCAACATTAACAAAAGGAATAATAAGTGCATTAAATAGAAGTGTTGAAACTGAATCAGGTGTTAGCAGTAACTTAATTCAAACAGATACAGCTATTAATTCAGGTAATAGTGGTGGACCATTAATAAACACTAAAGGCGAAGTTATTGGAATTAATACATTAAAAGCTAGTGATGGAGCAGAAGGTATTGGATTTGCAATTCCAATTAATGATGTTAAAGATAAAATAGATTCATTATCTAAACCAATATTAAATTTAGGTGTTTCAATTAGGGTAGTTGATGAACCTTTAGCTAAACAATTAAATTTAGAAGAAGGTTTATATGTTGTAGAAGTTAACGAATATTCACCAGCTGAAAAAGCAGGATTAAAGAGTGGTGATTTAATAGTTAAAGCAGATGGAACTAGAATAAAGACATTCGAAGAGTTACAAGAAATTAAAAACTCTAAAGAAGAAGGAGATACTATTAATATTGAATTTATTAGAGATGGTAAAACTAAAAATACTACTATAACATTAACATCAACATCATCAACATCATCTTCAGAATCAACAACAAATTAATTATGAATAAATAGACCATGTGGCTTAATAAGACTACATGGTCTATTTATTTTACTTTAAAATGCTTTCATAAGCTTTTAATGTAGAAATAGCAGTGTTTTTCCAAGTGAAGTTTAAGCTGTTTTTATAACCTTTTTCACCATATTCAATTAATGAATCATAAGAATTTAATAATTGAAGCATTGAAGAAGCTAGTTCATCTTTATTATTTGGATTAATTAAGATTGCAGCATCAGAAGTAACTTCTGGTATTGATGTTAAATTGGATGTTATAACAGGAGTACCACAGCTCATTGCTTCAAGTGGTGGAAGGCCGAAGCCTTCATAAAGTGAAGGATAAATAAATAACTCGCATGCATTATAAAAGTAAGGTAAGTCATCATCGACTACAAATCCAGTAAATATTACTTTGTCATCAATGTAAAGTTCTTTACATAAATCTTGTAGTTTAGTACCTTCATCACGGACAGACCCACATAATACAAGTTTATAATCTTTATTTAGAGATTTATATATGCTGTTAAATGATAATATAAGTTCTTTGACATTTTTTCTAGTACTAAAACCACCTATATATAATAAAAAAGGTGAAGAAATATGATATTTATTTTTTATATAATCAATACAAACTTGTTTATCTAAAGGTTTATAAGTTGAATTTGCTGCTAAAGGAGTAACAAATATTTTATCCTCATTAACTGAAGGAAAGAATTTTAAGATATCTTTTTTTGAATATTCGGATACAGTTAAGATTGCTTTAGAATTATTAATTATTAGGGGCATATCCCTAAGAAATCTTTCTAAGTATCCTCTACCAACAGTTTCAGGTAATATATAAGGGATTAAATCATGTATTGTAACTATTACAGGTGAAGTATATGATGTATTTAATCCAATTCCGTTTTGGGGTATATGATGTAAATCTATACTATTTTCTTCAATATAACTTGGATAGTAATAATCTTCATAAAATGTTCCATGCTTTTTTGAAGTAAAAATTATTTTTGAATTATCCCTTTTAAACTCTCCATAATTTTCACCAGCCCAAAAAATAGAATAAGTATTTTTTTGATCTATATTAAGAAGCTCTCTGAGAAGATTTTCTGTGTAAGTACCTATACCAGAACCTTTATATAAATTAATCCCTCTAGCATCTATTGATAATTTCAAAGCATAACGCCTCCTAAAAAAACCTATAATATTATAAATATTAAATTAAAGTAATTTATGTGATAGTAAACACAATGAAATATAAAATTTCATATAATACAAAGAAGAAAGCTTTAGGAGTAAGCGATGAATAAGGAAAATTTAAAAGAATCTATAGAATCTAATTATGATATTAAGGTGCTAGCTATAGAGAAAGTAAAAAATAGTTATAGATTAGAAACTGAAAATACTAATTATGCTATAAAGATAATAAAGTATGATTTTCCACACTTCTATTTTATTTTATCTGCAATAGAACATCTTCAAAAAAGAGAATTTCATAAAATACCCCAAATATTAAACAACAAAGATGGAACAAAGTATATTAAATTGGAAAATAGCTATGCTTATTTAACAGAATGGATACCATCTAGAGTAAGCAATTATGATAACCCTATTGAATTATCAAAAGTTGCTGAAAAGCTAGGAGAGCTTCATACCCGTAGTACAGGTTTTAATATAAATAACAATATGAGACCACGAATAGGATGGTATTCATGGATTAATGTATTTAATACACGATGCAATGAAATATTAGATTTTAAAAATAGAATAAATCAAAAAGCATATAAGTCAAAATTTGATTGTATTTATTTAAATAATATAGAAGCAGAAATAGAGAGAGGAAAAAAAGCAATAGATAATTTAAAGAAGCATAAATATATTGAAATAATGGATAAAGAAGTAATGAAGATGGGATTTTGTCATCACGATTATGCCCACCATAATATATTGGTTGATGATAAAAATGAATTGAATATTATTGATTTTGATTATTGCATTTTAGATTCGCATTTACATGATTTAGCATCATTATTAATTAGAGCTATGAAAGGGGCTAAGTGGAGTAAGGATAAAGCTGATTTAATTATTAAAAATTACTGTAAAAGTAATGGATTATATGAAGATGAATTTAAATTAATAGGTGATTTTATAAAATTTCCACAAACATTTTGGCAAATAGGTATTCAGTATTATTGGGAGCAACAACCTTGGGGAGAAGATTTTTTTGAAGAGAAAATAAACAAATATTTAGAAGATGTTGAATATAGGGAAGAATTCTTAGAGTCATATTTCAAATAAAGAGGTGGATGATATTTGGATATAATAGAATTTTTAAATGGGAATGGTATTATCGTTGGGGAGGAAAACTTTCCTAAGGGTAGTAAGAAAAAATATATGTGGGATATTGACTATCAAATAGCATTAATGGTGGAAATTCAAAAAATAATGATGGGTAAAAAATCATATATAATTCCTAGAATAGAAAGTTCAATTGGACATGAAATAGAAACATTTATTGTACAAGCAAAAAAAACTTCTAAAATGTTAAAGTTGTTTGAGGAAAAAATGTCTAAAAGCGATTTAGATTACTTTATTATTGAGGAAGGAAATAAAATTTTAGATAGAGCTAACAAATCTTTAGATACATTAGATGAGGATGAATACTTAAAAATAATAGTAAGGAGTATGAATAATTATGAGGTTTGCTTAGGAAGAGTAGATGAAGGAAATCTAAAAAAAGAGGGAATGGCAATTTGTATAAGAACAATAAGATATATCTCATATAATATGATTGAACATGATTGCTATAGTTATATAAAAAGGTTAAAAAGAAGGGGGTATAGTGGTGATATTGTTCATATAATAAATAAGTTTGCAGAAGAGTCTAATTTAAAAAGTGAAAGTATAGATTATATGAAAGTACTGGCAAATTATCCTGTAGAGTCAATAAAAGTATTATCAAAACTAAGGTACGATAGAGAACGATTCACTGATGATGAATGGGCAAAGGAGATTAATATGTCTCAAAGTATAGATGGTATTGAGCTTTTATGAATGGAGGAACAAAATGAATAAATTTAGATATATAGATAAAAAGATATTGTGTAGCTATGACCTAAGTGAGGAATTTTTTAAAGAACTAGGTGTAGAAGTATATGATATTATTCCATTAAGAAAAGTATTTGTAATTTTTACCGATAAGGGTAAAAAAATATTAAAAAGAATTAACTCATCGGAAGAAAGAGTTGAATTTATAAATAAAGCTTTAAATATAATCAAAGAAAAAGATAAGTATATACTTCAATATTGCACTAATTCAAAGGGAAAAATAATCACTAAGTGGCATGGAAAATCTTTTGTATTATTAGATATGATAGATGGAAGAGAGGCTACATTTACAAATCCAATTGAAGTTGAATGGTGTACAAAGTCTTTAGCTAATTTCCATAAAGCATCAGAAGGGATAATTAATGATTTAAATGAAAAAGAAGTTAATTTAAATGGAGCAAAAAATTTAATTTATGAATTTTTAAATGATTTATGTATTATAACAGAGATTGAAAGAGTGGTTAGTAAATTTAATTATAAAAATGAATTTGATTTAATGTTTTTAAAGAATGTATCAAAAGCAAAAAATGATTTAAATAAATGTATTAATCTACTGACTGAAGGGCCATATAATGAGTTATATGCTAAAAAAGATAATTATGTATTGTGTCATTTAGATTTGGCTCATCATAATTTTATAATAGAGGATAATGAAATAAATATAATTGATTTTGATTATTGCAAATTAGGCATTAAGGTGTTAGATATATATAATTATATTGTTAAGGTTATAAAAAACTATGCTTACAATAAAGATATACTAGTTAAAATAATAAATGATTATAATGAAATTTTTGAAATATCAGTTAAAGAGAAAAAAGTAGTTTCTGCATTACTAAATTATCCAAGAGATTTTATAAATATTTCAATGGATTATTATTTGAAACAAAAGTCTTGGGATGAAGAGGTATTTATTAGTAGATTTAGAGATAAGATTGAAAATGATATTTTTAGAACTGAATTGTTAAGATGTTTAAATGAAAATTTAGAATAAAATTAAAGGGCTATGCGTTAGCATAGTCCTTACTTTATATATTACTTTATAAAAATAAGCATTAGAAGTTTATTATGCTTTCATAAGCCTTTATAGTGTTTAAGGCTGTATTTTTCCAAGAATAATTATTACTAGTAGACAAACCTCTTTCAATCATAGTCAATTTTAAGAAGCTATCAGTCAATACACGTTCCATTGAATAGCAAAGTTCATCAATATCATTAGGATCTATAAGTATAGCTGAATTCCTGCATACTTCTGGAAGTGAAGTGACATTAGAAGCTATTACTGGTACTCCACAAGCCATTGCTTCAAGTGGTGGTAGACCAAATCCCTCATAAAATGAAGGATATACTAAAAATTCACAGGCATTATAAAAAATAGGTAAATCATTTAATGGAATAAAATCAGTAAATATTACTGAATTAGAGATACCTAATTCTATTGCTTTATTTTTATAGATTTCGTATGATATTCCCTTTTTACCTGTTATTACAATCTTTAAATCTTCTTTTAAATTATCTTTTAAAAGAGAAAATGCCTCCAAAATGCCAATTATATTTTTTCTAGGGCTATATCCGCCAACATACAAAATAAAGTTATCAGCTATTTTGTAATTATCCTTAATAAATTTTTTACAATAAGCTCTATCAATTGGTCTATAAATATCTTCAGCGGCAAGATGAGTTACAAAAATTTTTTCCTTTGGAAAGTTAAATTCTTCAGCTATATCAAGCTTTGAAAACTCTGAAACTGTAATTATGCCATCGCAGTTATCTAATATTTTTGGCATTTCTTCATTGAATATTCTTAAATAACGGTCACTAACAGTTTGGGGCATTCTTAGTGGAATTATATCATGCAAGGTAATGGTCTTAGGACAATTAACATTGCCAGAAAGGCCTACACCATTTTGAGGAACGTGATATAGCTCCATATTAAAATTTTCAAGTAAATTAGGAACTTTTACATCATCCCAAAAATTATTGTTAGAGGAGTCTTTTGTATATTCTATAGAGAAATTATCTTTAAGATTTAAATCAGAATCTTCTGGGATGAAGGTAAGATAATGATTTAAATTGTCATATTTGCTTAAATTGGTAATAAGCTGATAAGTGTAGGTTCCTATACCTGTTCCCCTATACCATTTTGCGGCTCTTCCATCGATACCAATCTTCATGATTTAATCCTTTCAAAATAGTTATAATTTATTATATTATAATAATTTAAAAATGTTAATAAAAGTAGATATATGTACATATAAATATAAAGGGGGTGAGGAATATGATGAGAGAATTTGAAATAGAAAGACAGTTTCAAATAAAAATAGATATAATAAAAGCAAATAAAGGTATCTATTATATTAAAACCAATAAAGGTGAACGATGTCTTAAAAAAATCAATTATGGGCCACAAAAACTTTTGTTTGTTTATGGTGCAAAAGAACATCTAATAAAAAATGGATTTGATAATGTAGATAGGTATTTTTTAAATATAGATGGTGAACCATATGCACTAGTTAATGAAGATTTATATACCTTATCAGAGTGGCTAGAAGGAAGAGAATGTGACTTCCATAACATAGAAGAAGTTAAAATTGCAGCACAGACTTTAGCAAAATTACATGAAGCATCAAAAGGATATGACCCTCCTGAAAACTCAAAATTAAAGAGTGATTTAGGAAGATGGCCAAGCCTTATGGAGAAAAGAATTAAATCATTAGATAAGATGCGTGATATGATAAGGAAAAAAAATAGGAAGAGTGACTTTGATTTATTATACTTAAAGTCAATGGAGTTTTATAAGGAAATTGGAAAGAAGGCACTAAATACTTTAAATTCATCTGAATATATTAAATTATGTGAAATTGCAGAACAGGAAAAGAGTTTCTGCCATCATGATTATACTTATCACAATATTATTTTAGGTAATGATAATTCTGTTAGTGTAATAGATTTTGATTATTGCAAGAGGGAAGTAAGAACATTTGATATTTCAAACTTTATGATAAAAGTTTTAAAGAGAAACAATTGGAACATAGATTTTGCAGATGCAATTATTGATTCCTATAATAGTATTTCGAAGTTAGATGAATGTGAATATAATGTCTTATATGCATACTTACAATTTCCACAAAGGTATTGGAGGTTAGCTAATAGATATTATTATAACGAAGTAAATTGGGGACAAAATACCTTTGATAGTAAATTAGAAAGTATAATTAACGAAAAAGATGAGTATTTAAAATTCTTAGATGAGTTTAAAAAGAAATATAACACAATTTAAAAGCCGGCTTTAAAGCTGGCTTTTAAAATACTGAGAATCAACATTTTGTTTAGTTAATAGTTAATGAATAAATTTAGCTAAGCTGAATTAAAAAAATAAGAAACTCTAATAGAAGTTTCTTATTTAACTATTAACTATATTAAATGTATGGTGATTTAGGATAGCCTTCACGATATTTTCCACGAGTTTGAAGTCCACCGATGCCTTTTATACCTGTGATTGTATTTTCAACTATATTTGTTATTGAAACTACAGAATCAATGTTAGTATAAGCTATTTTTTCGCATACAAAAACAGGATCTAAACAATGAATTAACACTCTACTAGGGGAACTAGCAAAATTAGCACCAGCATCTAATAGGCATTCATAGCAAGATTGACAAGCACCTGCAAAAATAACTAATTCATCATAACTAGAATTATAATTTCTAAGTGCCTTGACAGCATCTATATAATATTTTGAATTTCTATAATTATTTAAATCTAAGTAATCATCACTTGTTTTTAATACACTATCATGTCCAGTTAAAACTACAATATCTGGTTTAACTTCTTTAACTAAATCAACAACTTTCGTAGCTTGATCTTTTTCTGAAATAGCTCTACCAACAGCATCTAAAGAAAGTTGTTTATAAACTTTCAAGCATGTCTCTAAATAGTCTTTATCACCATCGATATGAAGAATTTTTCCAGGGCGCCCGAAAATTAATTCATTATTGGGTGCTTTTTTTTGAGATTTACTGCTACGTGTGAATTGTGATATATCATGCCTATATCCACGGGTATTTACAGCCTTTTTAATTGCGTCATTAACTCTGCTATTTAATATTTTCTCTTTTTCACCAATAAAATTAACATCAACATGTTCTAAATCATCTTCAGGTGAATCAGCAATTATTCTTATGCTTATACCTTTAAGTATATATACTATTTTACCATCTATTTCTTTTATATCGATAATTTTAAAAGTTATATCCTTATCATAGGATTTTCTTACAACAGTATCGCCTATTACCATTTTATTCTCCTAACTAATACATCATTTCAATCTATAATATGATATTTTCATGGCATTTGCCCCTCAAATATTTATTGATAATTTAATAATAATGAATAAAAAACTGTAAAAAAAGCAATAATAATTAATGGATAAAATGATAAATATATAAAGGTAAAAGTTTACATTGACAAAAACACCGTAAGGTGATAAAATAATTGGTTTTATTTGACAAAAGTGCTAAAAAGTTTTATAATATAGTTAGAAAGATGGTGGTCATATGGAAGGAAATAAAACATTAGCCAACATAAGAAGAGACATAGAAAACCACGTAGGTGAAAAAGTAACTTTAAAAGCCAATGGTGGAAGAAAAAAAATACTAGTAAATGATGGAGTAATAGAAAGTGTTCATCCAAGTATTTTTGTTGTAAGGTTAGATAATGACAACCAAAGGACTGTAACTTATAGTTATTCAGATGTTTTAACTAAAACTGTATCTTTATATTATGCGGTATAAGTAAGAGCTTCGAATTTTTTCGAAGCTCTTATTTTTGTTAAATTAAATTTAAACAAAAAAAAATGCATTTTATTTCTAAAAATACAATTATATTAATATACATATATAAGAATAAAAAAAAAGAAAGATGGCGGGTATCCATCTTTCAACTATGGTATAAAAGGGTATTGAGAATTTATGAGAGGTTATATGGTCAATAACCATCTTTATAATATGACATATTTATAATAAAGTCAACAATTTATTTAAAAAAAAATAAAACTTTTTTATTTTGACACTAAATTTCGACAATTTAAACTAATAAATGGAAAAAAATAATAAGGTTTAGAAAAGTATGATGAATTTATTAATTAAAAAGATAAATTTATTATTTAAAAATTAGTAAACAGTTTGCCTATATTAGAATAAATATATATTTAGAGAATATAAATTATAGTAGGTATATACTATGGAGGAGGGATAGGATGTCTCAGATAGATGTTATTAAAGAAAGTGTTCAAAATGAACAACTAATAAGAGAAAGCTCTACTAATAATGTATTAAAAGGTGAATATTTAATAAAGGACTCACATCCAGATGTTCATCAAATTTTAGGAATAGAAGCAAAGGCAACTATTACTAACAAAGAAATACTAGCAGACAAAATAATGATAGAAGGTCAAATTAATTATTCTGTCATGTACTTATCTGAAGATGAAAGTAAGGTAACTAGTATAAATTCTGTTTGTTTATCAGAAAAATTCGCTGACTATCTTGATATTAATGCTGAAGAACATAAAGTCATTTGTGAAGTAGAGTGCATAATAGAACATATTCAAGCTAGTATAATGAATGAACGTAAGATTGCTATTGACGGAATAAGAACAACAAAATGGCTATTGTATAAAATTTGCGAATTTGAATTTGTAAAGGAAATAGAAGGTAGAGATGATATACAAATTAAGAGAAAAAGTGAAGAAATAAACCAATTGAAATGTGAAAAAGAAATAGAGATAATGGGCAAATCTATGATTAAAGTAACAATGGATAAGCCTGAGATTGAAGAAATATTAGCATCTTCATTAAATTTGCATAAAAAAGAAGTAAAGCTTGGCGAAGGTAAAATTTACTTTGGTTGCTATTGTAAGATAGAGGTTTTATGTAGAGGTAAAGAAGAAAATGATATTTTCTTACTACAAGATGATGTTTATTTATCTAAAGAGGAAGAGGCTATTGGAGTTAATGGCGATATGATTGCGACTAATCAAATGGAAATAGTAAATTCAGATAGTATAATAACAGCAGATGATTTAGGCGAGAATAGAGTTATTAATGTTGAGTTTAATGTAAAAGGAACTGTTAAGGTTATATCTAAAGAAATAATTGATGTTATTAAAGATGCATATTCACCAACACAATCAATTGAATTAACAAAGAAAAAATATGATATTGGAATAGTGCAAGGAGTAGTACCATCAGAATTAATAATAAAAGATAATTTATATCCAAAAAACGAGGATGAAAAAATTTCTTGTGTAGTTTGGACAGGCGGTTGTCCTTTAATTACTGAAACTTCTATTGAAGATGATAAGGTTAAGATTGAAGGTATAGTAAAAGTACAAGTTCTTTATAAGGTGGCAGAAGAGGAATGTAAGTTAGATATGTGTAGTGGAGAGATTCCATTTACATCAGTAATTGATTTAAAAGGTATTAAACCTGATATGAGTGCTATCTGTAAAGTTAAGTTGGAAAATTTAGATGGAACTGTTGAAGCTAATACAATAGGAATAAGAGCAACATTATCACTATTAGCTAAAGCTTACTATAAGATTGAAAAGGAATGGATAGTTGATATTCAAGAAGGAGAAGCAGAGAAAGAATGTAAAAAGGCATCAGTAACAATATACGTTGTTACTAGTGGTGATACATTATGGGAATTAGCTAAGAAATATAATACTACAATGGATTCATTGATTAAAATTAACGAATTAGAAAGTCCAGAGGCATTAGTTGAAGGAAAGAAGATAATAATACCTGGCAAATGTAAATTTTAATATTATTTAAGTTATAGGCCATTACAGCTTGATGTAATGGCCTTTTTCTATATGAATATATTTTGTTGTATTGGATAAAATAAGAAATACATGATATGAGGTGATAATTTGAGTGAAAAAATAAGTGGCAATTTAATTATAATTGGCGGAGCTGAAGATAAGAAGGGAAAGAAAGAGATACTAAAAAGGGTAGCAAAATATATTGATCCCAATAAAGACAAAATGCTAATAGCAACTATAGCAACAGAATACCCTGAAAAAAGCTATGAGAATTATAAAACTATATTTAATAATTTAGGTATAAAAAACATTGAAAAATTAGATATAAGTGTGAGAGAAGAGGCTTTTGAGAAAGAGAATATTGATTTAATTAAGGAAGCAGATTTATTATTTTTTACAGGTGGAGACCAATTAAGGATAACTAGTATGATAGGAGGAAGTCCAGTGTATGATGCTATTAAAGAATTATGTATTAATGGTGGTATTATTGCAGGAACATCAGCAGGGGCTTCTGTTATGAGCGATACAATGATTGTAGAAGGAAATGATGAAGAATCACCACATAAATGCACATTAAAAATGTCACCAGGATTAGGTCTAGTAAAAAATATAATAATAGATCAGCATTTTGCTCAAAGAGGAAGAATAGGAAGATTGCTTACTGCAATTGCTCAGAATCCCGAAGTATTAGGAATAGGTATAGATGAAGATACTGCAATATTAGTAAGTGATAAAGGAACAGCAGAAGTAATTGGCTCGGGAGCGGTATATTTTATTGATGGAAGCTGTATTGATTATAGTAATGTTTCAGAACAATATAGCGAAGAAGTACTCAGCATGTTTAATGTTAAACTGCATGTATTAAAAGAAGGAAATAGATTTAATTTATTAAAAAAGGTACCTTTTGAGGAGGATAAGGATTTTTATGAAAATCATAGATAGTACTGTTTATGATGGTAGAAATATTCATTCACATAAGAAATGTATAGTGTTAGACGTTGATTTGGAGGGATATTCGGAAATACCAAGCAAAGACATTAAAGGATTTAATGAAAAATTAGTGAAGTTACTTCCAATATTATATACACACAGATGTGGTATAGATGAAGAAGGCGGATTTGTTAAGCGATTAAAAGAAGGAACATATCTTGCACATATTTGCGAGCATATGATTATTGCCATGCATAATATTCTCGGAATGGATATAGCTTATGGAAAAGCTAGAGAAATTGAAGGTGATAAATATATTGTTGTATTTCAATATGAGTATCCAAGAGCAGGACTTGAGATAGGGAGGCTTGCTGTAGATATTATTAATTCATTTATAGAAAATAAAAATATATTATTTGATGACAGACTTAACGTAATAAAAAATATATTAAATGAGGAACTAATAGGACCTAGTTCATTTGAAATTTGTAATGCTGCGCAAAAAGTTGGTATGCCTATTTTGAAAATTGGGAATAGTGGATTTTATCAAATTGGATATGGAAAACAAGGTAGAATAATAGAATCAGCTATTAGTAACTCAACTAGTTGTGTTGCAGCTGATATTTCTTGTGATAAATTACTTACTAAAGAAATACTTAGAATACAGAACCTGCCTATTTCTAGGGGGGAGAAGGTAAGTAATATTATAGGGTTATTAAAAGCTGCAGAAAACTTAGAATATCCGGTTGTATTAAAACCTGAGTTTGGAAGTAAGGGTAGAGATGTAATACTAAAGATAAAAACTGATAAAGAATTGGTGGATTCTTATCAGAAGTTAACTAAAAAATATAAGGATATAATAATAGAAAAATATTACGAAGGCGATGACTATAGAGTATGTGTTATAAATAATAAAGTTGTTGCTGTATCAAAGAGAATTCCACCATATATTATAGGTGATGGAATAAAATCAATAAATCAGCTTATAAATGATTTGAACAGTGATGAAAGAAGAGGCGAAGATCATGAAAAGCCACTTACTAAAATTAAAATAGATGATGAAGTTATTAGAAATTTAAATATAAATAATTATGGAATAAATTCAATTTTAGAAAAAGGTAAAAAGCTAATTTTAAGACAAAATTCAAACTTATCAACAGGGGGAATAGCTGTTGATTGTACTGATGATATTTCAGAGGAAAATAAAGAAATATGTATAAGAGCAGCTAAGGCTATTGGATTAGATATTTGTGGTGTAGATATTTGCACAAAGAGTATTAAAAAATCATTACTTGAAGAAGGTGCGATAATAGAAGTTAATGCAGCACCAGGATTAAGAATGCATTCATATCCTGCTATTGGAAAGAAAAGAAATGTTGGAATTGAAATAGTTAATATGATGTATAATAATAATCCTAAGAATATACCTGTTATTTCAATTACAGGCACAAATGGAAAAACTACAACTACAAGGATTATAAATAGTACATTATCAAAAATGGGATATTGTGTTGGAATGACTAGTACAGATGGTATTTATATAAATGGAGCATGTATAGATAATGGTGATGATACTGGATTTGAAAGTGCAAAGTGTGTATTGTTTAATAAAGATGTTGACGTAGCTGTTTTAGAAACGGCAAGAGGTGGTATAATAAGGAAAGGATTAGCTTATGATTTGGCTGATGTTGCAGTAATAACCAATATTACTGAAGATCACTTAGGGTTAAATAGAGTTAATACAATGGAAGATTTATGTATGGTGAAATCTTTAGTAGCAGAAGCTGTTAAAGAAGATGGTTATGTTGTAATAAATGCAGATGATGAATGGAGTAAAAAGATAATAAGTAGAATCAATGCGAATATAATTTATTTTTCAAAGGATTATAATAACGAATTAATAATAAATAATGAATCTAAAAATAGTATAGCAGTATATTTAAAAGATGATTATATATGTGTTAAAAATTTTGGAAAAGAATATAAAATAATTAGTGTAAAAAATATACCTATTACATTAAATGGAACTTTAGAATTTAATGTTGAAAATGCAATGGCTGCTTGTGCTGCGCTAGTAGCATTGAAAGTAGATTATGCAATGATAAAAATAGGACTTAGTAATTTTAATTCAAATGAAAACACAGGAAGATTTAATATTTATAATTGCAATGGGGTTAAAATTATTTTAGATTATGGTCATAATATAGAAGGGTATAAAAAAGTACTACCTACATTGAGATATATTACTAACGGAAAAATAACTGGTATAATAGGTGTACCAGGTGATAGAGGAAATTATGTTGCTAAAGAGATTGGTAAAATAAGTGCTAACTATCTTGATAAAATAATAATTAAAGAAGATAAAGATAGACGTGGAAAAAATATAGGAGAAGTTGCTGAAGTAATTAATCAAGGTGTTTTAGAAAGTAAGAATAATATTAAAGCACGAATTATACTAGATGAAGTGAAAGCTTTAGAAGTTGCATTTAATGAATCGATTCCGGGAGATACTATAATTGTATTTTTTGAAAAATTACAACCATTATTAGATTTTATAAAAACTAATCAATCTGATGATGAAAATCTAGGTAATGTTGCTAATTCAATTTAAAGAATACAACAATGACATATTTACTATAGTAAAAATAATATATATAATATATTTTATGAAGTTCAGGGTTTTTGGCTCTGAACTTCAATTTAAAATAGATACTTTCCGGTTGAAAGGATTTGAATATATGAAGATAAAGGCGTATGCAAAGATAAACATTTCCTTAGATGTAGTAGGAAAAAGAAAAGAGGATGGTTATCACCTATTAAGAATGATAATGCAAAACATTGATTTATATGATGAGATATATGTTGAGAAGCGTAAAGAAGGTATAACTATAGATTGTAACAAAAACTATGTACCTACTGATTCAAGAAATTTGGCATATAAGGCGGCAATGTTATTTAAAGAAAAGTATAATATTAAAGAAGGTGTCTATATAAACATCATAAAAAATATTCCTGTTTCAGCTGGATTAGCTGGGGGTAGTACTGATGGGGCAGCAGTATTAAAGCTTATGAATAAGCTTTTTGAAATTAATGCTTCAGATGAAGAATTAATGGAAATGGGTTTAAGCCTTGGTGCTGATATACCTTATTGCATTAAAGGAGGAACTGCTCTTTGTGAGGGAGTTGGAGAGGAAATAACACCTCTAAAGCCGTTTAAAGATAAAATCTTAGTATTGGTTAAACCAAGTTTTGGAGTGTCAACAAAAGAAGTATATAAATCTTTTGATTTAGAAAAAGCAAGAATACATCCAAGAACTGAAAAATTAATTGAAGCTATAGAAAAAGATGATTTATATTATGTTGCAAATAACATGAAAAATTTACTAGAAAATGTTACTTTAAGAAAACATAATGTATTAATTAGAATAAAAGAAGAAATGAATAGATATGGCGCTGTTGGAAGTATGATGAGCGGTAGTGGGCCAAGTGTTTTTGCATTTTTTGATGATATGCTAAAAGCTCAAAGGTGCTACGAAAAGATGAAAGAAAATCATAGAGAAGTATTTTTAACTAGAACTATCTAAAAAATTAAATATTATAATGAAATGAATAAACCCCTTTAAATTGTCAATAATTATTACTAGAAAGGGGTTATGTTATGAAAAGATATATGTATTTTATAATAGTTTTAATTTTAGTAATATTTACATTGAATGGATGTGCTCAAGTTAATAATATAAATAATAATAGTTTAGAGCTTAATGAACTTAATTATGATGATATAAAGGACAAGCTGATTAGATTTCATGTAATAGCAAATAGCGATACAGAAGAAGATCAAAATCTTAAATTAAAAGTAAGAGATAGGGTTGTTGAAGCATTAAGTGAAAAGCTTAAAGGAGTAGAGTCGTTAGAAGAAGCAGAGGAGATTTTAGAAGATAATATTGAATATGTTAATGAAATAGCGAGACAAGTTATTACTAGCAATAATTATGATTATGAAGTAAATACAATGTTATCATATGAAAATTTTCCTAATAAAGTATATGGTGACTATATATTTCCACAGGGAAATTATGAAGCATATAGAGTTATAATAGGTTCAGGACAAGGACAAAATTGGTGGTGTGTAATGTTTCCATCATTATGTTTTGTTGATGAAAGTAAAAGTGATGTTGATTCAACAAAATTAAAAGAGGAAATTGAGAACATTGAACCAAAAGAAGATAAAGAAGAAAATAAAGTAGAAAAAAATACAAGTGATTTAAATAAAGAAGATAATAGTACAAAGAATATTAAAGTAAAATTTAAAATTGTTGAAGTTATTAATGATTTATTTAAATAATTAGGAGGATAAAATGACAAAAGCATTAGCGATGGTTTCAGGTGGATTAGACAGTATATTAGCAGCTAAGTTAATAAAAGAACAAGGTATAGAAGTAGTAGGAGTATGTTTTAGATCATATTTCTTTAGTGAAGCAAGTGCTATTAAAATGACAAAACAAATAGATATACCTTTAATAGTAGTTGATTTTTCACCAGAACATTTTGAATTAGTAAAGAACCCTAAGCATGGTAGAGGAAAAAATATGAATCCATGTATAGATTGCCATGCTATGATGATGAATTATGCAGGGAAATTATTAGAAGAACATAATGCAGATTTTATAATTACTGGAGAAGTATTAAATCAAAGACCGATGTCGCAAAACAGACAAGCTTTAAATATAGTAAAAAAAGAATCAGGATTTGCAAATAAGATATTAAGACCACTATGTGCTAAAAATATAGAACCAACTGAAATGGAGTTAAATGGTTTAGTTGATAGAGAGAAATTACTAGGTATTTCAGGTAGAAGCAGAAAGCCACAAATGGAATTAGCTGCTAAATGGGGAATAACAGAATACCCATCACCAGCAGGGGGATGTAGACTTACTGAGCCTAATTATGCATTAAGATTAAAGGATCTTTTAACATTTAAAGATGAAGTAGAAGAAGATGAATTAAGCTTATTAAGATATGGAAGACATTTTAGAACATCAGATAATAATAAAATAATAGTTGCTAGAACTAAAGAAGAGTCAGAAGCTATTAAGAAGCTTATAAATAAAGAATACTTATCATTCCATGCAACAGATTTTTCAGGAGCATTAGTTTTATTAGATAAGAACGGAACAGAAGATGATAAGGTATTAGCTGCAAGAATGGCTGCAAGATATAGTAAAGGAAGAGAAGAAGAAAAAGTAAAAATAAAATTTGGTATATATGGAACAAAGCTAGACAATCATATAGAAGTAGAACCAATTAATGATAATGAGTTAGAAAAATATATGATTTCTATAAAATAGGAGGAGAATATGGAGAAGAGAGCAATCATATCAGTAAAGAGTTTTTCAGATATTGATCCAAATGAAGCAATAGAAGTTGTAACACCAGGAACTTTTATTATACATGATGAAGGATTTAAGGCTATATATGAAGAATCAGAAATATCAGGAATGGATGGCACGACAACTACATTAAATATAAAAGATAATAGTATGGTACTAGAGAGAGTTGGATCTATAAATACAAATATGGAGTTTAAGGAAGGGGTAACGGCTGTATCTCTATATAATACTCCTTATGGAATTTTAGATTTAAATGTTGATACTAAGAAATTAAAGATAAATATAGATGAAAATGGTGGAGAAATACATTCAAAGTACGTTTTAGGCCTTGAAGGTCAAGAAGGTATAAGTACAGAATTAAGTATTAAAATTAAGGTAAATTAACTTAAATAGGCTTCTGAAAATAAATATATTTTCGGAGGCTTATTTTTATATGTATAAAAGTTTAGTGTAAGGAGAGAATTAAAGAAAATACAATGTTAAAAATAAAGGGTGTGAATAAAATAAATAAATATGAAAATATAATAATGATATTATGTCAATATTACGAAGTAAATTATGAGGAATTTAATAAACTATTAAAGAAAAGGGAAAAGTCATATTTAACAGTATTATTGATGAAAAAATTTAGGTGTTTAAATAGTGAAGGTTTAAAAGAAAAGTTAGGGATTATAAGTAATAGAAGTTTACACTACAAGATTAAAATTGCAGAAGAAAAGATTCTAATTAATAAGAAATTTAGAGATGAATATTTTGAATTAGAAGAAAAAATAAAAGAAAATTTAAAAAATGCATAAAAAACACTAGCCTAAATTAAACTAATGTGATACTATATTATCTATGATTGTTATTGCGCTAGGCAATAAGAGAGGTAATTTAAATTATATCACTATAAAAAGCAATAGTCAATAATAAAAATGAAAAAAATTAGAGCTGGGGGATTATACATGAATACAAAATATGTTTTTGTTACAGGTGGAGTTGTATCAGGATTAGGAAAGGGAATAACAGCAGCTTCATTAGGAAGATTATTAAAAAATAGAGGATTAAAGGTTTCTATACAAAAGTTTGATCCATATTTAAATGTAGATCCAGGAACAATGAGTCCATATCAACATGGAGAAGTTTTTGTAACTGATGATGGTGCAGAAACAGATTTAGATTTAGGGCATTATGAAAGATTTATAGATGAAAATTTAACTCAAAACAGTAATGTTACATCAGGTAGAATTTACTGGTCAGTTATTTCAAAAGAAAGAAGAGGAGAATATCTTGGAGGAACAGTTCAAGTAATACCTCATATAACAAATGCTATTAAAGAAAGAGTGTATAGGGTTGCTAAAGAAAGAGATGTAGATGTTGTAATAACTGAAATAGGAGGAACTGTTGGAGATATTGAATCACAACCATTCCTTGAAGCGATAAGACAAATAAAATATGATGTAGGCAGAGAAAATGTATGCTTTATACATGTTACATTAGTACCTTTCTTAGGAAAATCAGGAGAGCTTAAAACTAAGCCAACTCAACATTCAGTAAAAGAATTAAGAAGTATTGGTATTCAACCAGATATAATAGTTTGTAGATCTGAGAAGGAAATATCAGAAGATTTAAGAAATAAAATAGGATTATTCTGTAATATTGAAGGAAAGTGTGTAATTCAAAATTTAGATGCTGATCATTTATATGAAGTTCCATTAATGTTACATAAAGAAGGATTAGATAGATTAGTAGTAGAAAAATTAGAATTAGGATGTAGAGACATTGATAACAGTGAATGGATTGATATGGTTTCTAGATTGAAGAACCTAAAAGGTAATACTACTATTGCATTAGTAGGAAAATATGTTGAGTTACATGATGCATATTTATCAGTTGTAGAAGCGTTAAGTCATGGCGGATTAGCAAATGGGACTAACGTTGATATTAAATGGGTAAATGCAGTAGATGTTACAGCTGAAAACGTAGAGGAATTATTAGGTGGAGTAGATGGTATTCTTGTACCGGGTGGCTTCGGTGATAGAGGAGTAGAAGGTAAAATAGAAGCTATAAAATATGCTAGAGAAAAGAAAATACCTTTCTTAGGAATTTGTTTAGGTATGCAAACCGCTGTAATTGAATATGCAAGGAATGTATTAGGATATAGTGATGCAAATAGTTCTGAAATAAATCCAGAAACATCATATCCAGTAATAGATTTAATGCCAGAACAAAAGGATATCGAAGACCTAGGGGGAACAATGAGACTAGGATTATATCCATGTAAGTTAGATGAAAATTCAAAAGCTCATGAAGCTTATGAATCAGCATTAATTTACGAAAGACATAGACATAGATATGAATTTAATAATGAATATAGAAAACAAATAATTGAAGCTGGAATGAAAATTACAGGGACAAGTCCTGATGGTAGATTAGTGGAGATTGTAGAAGTGGAAAATCATCCATGGTTTGTAGCAGCGCAATTCCATCCAGAATTAAAATCAAGACCAAATAATCCACATCCTTTATTTAAAGCATTTATAAAAGCAACTTTAAAAGGAGAGGAGTAAAAAAACGAAGGGTTTACCTTCGTTTTTTTTTAATAATAAATATATGTTTGTTATAAAAAATATATAAAGTGGATAAGCTTAAAAGAGAAGTTACTATTGTATTTTAAGAATTATTAGTTCATAATTATATATAAATTTAAGTTTATTTTTTAAATTTATAATTTATTTTTGTATGGTTATGTTTCATTTCAAATATATCAAACCTTAAGGTAAATCTAATTTTTATCCCAAATTAATGAAAACTATTGGAGGTGTCATTTTGACAAGAGAAATATACTCTGAGATGACTTTAGTAGAGTTAAAAAACAAAGCTAAAGAACTTGGAATAAAAAACATAAGTAAGTTAAAGAAAAGTGAATTAATAGATGAATTAGTAAAGGTTACACCTAATGCAATTGAAAAAAATGGTGTTGTTTTAAGAGAAAAAATTGCACCTAAGGTAAAAGAACAAGAAAGTATTAATAGTACTTATAATAATTTTGCTAGTAAAGAGAATGCTAATAATATGACAGAAGAACAAAGGGAAGAAAAAAAGGAAAGATTGAAGGTTATGATAAATGAATCAGGTTCTTCTAAAGGGGTTTTAGAAGTTCAAGAAAATAATAACTTTGGTTTTCTAAGATGTAATAATTATTTAACTGGTGAGAATGACATATATGTATCTCCTTCTCAAATTAGAAGATTTAACTTAAGAACTGGTGATGAAGTTCAAGGAAAGGTTAGAGAAGCTAAAGAAGGGGAAAAGTTTAAAGCTCTATTATTCGTAGAAAAAGTTAATGGAGATAATCCAGAAAAAGCTATTGGAAGAAAGAACTTTGAAACATTAACACCAATATATCCAAATGAAAGACTACATTTAGAAACTAGTAACGAAAATGATTTATCTTCTAGGTTAATGGATATAATTTGTCCAATAGGAAAAGGACAAAGAGGAATAATTGTGGCACCACCAAAAGCCGGAAAAACCACTTTGTTAAAAAAGGTTGCACAAAATATTACTATAAATCATCCAGATGTAAAATTAATAGTTTTATTAATAGATGAAAGACCTGAAGAAGTTACAGATATGAAGAGATCTATAAATGGAGATGTAATTTACTCAACATTTGATGAAGAACCACAAAATCATGCTAAAGTAGCTCAGATGGTATTAGAAAGAGCTAAAAGAATGGTAGAGCAAGGTAAGGATGTAGTTATATTATTAGATAGCTTAACAAGATTATCAAGAGCATATAATTTAACTATTACTCCTACTGGAAGAACATTATCAGGTGGATTGGATCCAGGAGCATTAATTATGCCTAAAAAATTCTTTGGAGCAGCAAGAAATATTGAAGAGGGTGGAAGTTTAACAATACTTGCAACAGCTTTAGTTGAAACTGGTTCAAGAATGGATGATATGATTTTCGAGGAATTTAAAGGAACTGGTAATATGGAAGTTCATCTTGATAGAAGACTACAAGAAAGAAGAATATTCCCTGCTATTGACATTTATAAATCAGGAACAAGAAAAGAAGATTTATTATTAAGTGATGAAGAAAAAGAAGTAGCATATGCTATTAGAAAAGTAATGTATAGAGATGGAAACATAGAAAATATTACGGAAAATTTAATAAATATGTTATCAAAAACAAAAAATAACAAAGAATTTATTCAAACTTTCTTAAAAAGTGATGTTTTTAAAAAATAAAAAAACTACATTGAAGGTGTAGTTTGGAATATATCTAGTTAAAAAGAGGCTATATACAAGTATTGTAATAGCCTCTTTTGTTAATTTTATAATAAATGATGAATTGTTTTAAAAATGAAAAAATGAGAAAGAAAATAAAATTCTTTCTCATAAATTCTAACCTAATCTTATTTGTTAAGACCGAACTTCTTGTTGAATTTGTCAACTCTACCGCCGATATCAACGATTTTTTGCTTACCAGTGAAGAATGGGTGGCATTTAGCACATATATCAACTTTTAACTCTTCTTTAACAGAACCAGTTGTGAAAGTATTTCCACATGCGCACTTAACCACAGCATCGTGATGGTATTCTGGATGTATGCCTTGTTTCATTTGATTCACCTCTTTCAAAATACATTCATTGACTTAGCAATGACCTATTGAATTATAGCATAGTCGACAAATACAGTCAATATAGACAGAAAATAAAAACATCTTTTTAAGTATTTCTTAAAATGCTATAATCGAATGAGATACATATGAAGAGGAGAGACATTATGAGCAAATTATATTTTAGATATGGTGCGATGAATTCAGGAAAATCAACAAATCTTATGCAGGTTGCATATAATTATGAAGAGCGTGGAATGAAGGTTTTATTAATTAAACCATCTACTGATAAAAAAGGTGGAGATAAACTAGTTTCTAGACTTGGTGTAGAAAGAAAAGTCGACTTATTAATTAATGATGATCAAAATATATATAATGAAGTGAAAAAATGGCAAGATGAAAAGTACAAAATTGATTGTATTTTAGTAGATGAAGTGCAATTTTTTAAAGCATACCAAATAGATCAACTTTTTGAAATAGCAGTTTGTTTAGATATACCGGTTATATGTTATGGTCTTAGAACAGATTTTAAAATGCAAGGATTTGAAGGAAGTACAAGATTATTATTATTAGCACATAGTATTGAAGAATTAAAAACCATTTGTAAATGTGGGAAAAAAGCAATATTAAACGGAAGAAAAATAAATGGTAAATTTGTATTTGAGGGTGAACAAGTAGCAATAGATAATATAGATAATGTTGAATATGAATCATTATGCGGTCATTGTTACTTTAAATTTAAAAATCAATAAAAGGGTGAGAGTGTGATTTTATGAAAAAGTGTGATGTCGGAGGGCAAGCTATAATTGAGGGAGTTATGATGAGAGGTTCTAAAGGATTAGCTACAGCTATAAGAACTCCCAGTGGAAAAATTGAAGTAAATGTAAAGAAAACTAAGCCAATAACAAAAAAATATAAATTTTTAAATATTCCTATTATTAGAGGAGCAGTTGTATTAATAGATTCATTGATAGTTGGGATTAAAACATTAAATTATTCCGCTAGTTTTTTTGAAGAAGATGAGGAAGAATCAAAATTTGATATTTGGTTAAAAGAAAAATTAGGTGATAAAGGTGCAAATGATTTATTAGTTACTTTTACTATGATGATTTCACTTTTAGTTGCAGCTGGGCTATTTTTAGGAATTCCTACGGCAATTGCATCTTTGTTTAAAAATACTGGAATTTCTTCAGTAGCGTTAAATTTAATTGAAGCTATAATAAGAATAGCTATATTAATTACTTATATGTTTTTAATAAGTAAATTAGATGATATTTATAGAGTATTTCAATATCATGGAGCAGAACATAAAACTATTTTCTGCTATGAAGCTGATGAAAAGCTTACAGTAGAAAATGTAAGGAAGTTTGGAAGATTACATCCAAGGTGTGGTACTAATTTCTTATTTTTAACTATGCTTGTTAGTGTTATATTATTTTCATTAACTGGTTGGGGTGGATTTTGGCAAAGATTAATATTAAGAATAGTATTGATGCCTATAGTTGCAGGAATAACTTACGAAATTATTAAATGGCTAGGGAGAACAGAAAGTAAATTGGGAAAAATAATTGCATATCCAGGATTAAAATTACAAGAACTTACAACAAAAGAACCTGATGATGCTCAATTAGAAGTGGCAATAGAATCTTTAAAAGCAGCAGAAGGAATTGAATATAAGAAGAAAATAGGGGAATTATTAATAGATGGAAATAAAATATTAAAGGAAGCTAATATAGATACTTATATTTTAGATACACAACTATTATTAGGAAAAGTATTAGGTAAAGATAAATTACATTTGATTACTAATAAGGAAGAAGAAGTAAGTAAGTTTAAGGAAAGAGAATTTTACTCTTTAATTGAAAAGAGAAAAAATAAAATGCCTATAAGCTATATTTTAAAAACAACTGAATTTATGGGCTTAGACTTACATGTAGAAGAAGGAGTATTAATACCAAGAGGGGATACTGAGATACTAGTAGAAGAAACTCTTAAATTTATGGATGAAGATAAAGAGTATGAAGTTTGTGATTTGTGTTGTGGAAGTGGCGCTATAGGTATATCTATTGCACATTTTAGAGAGAATACTAAGGTAGATTT
Organism: Clostridium sp. K04; assembly: GCF_019734375.1. Classification (NCBI taxonomy): domain Bacteria; kingdom Bacillati; phylum Bacillota; class Clostridia; order Eubacteriales; family Clostridiaceae; genus Clostridium; species Clostridium sp. K04. The sequence goes on along the minus strand of NZ_JAASHD010000021.1, from coordinate 29,792 downwards.
AATTGATTACTATGATGTTCCTGAGAAGGTAACAAAAAGAAATATTGTAAAACAAAAGTTAAGTAATAGAGCTAAATTTATAAAGAGCGATTTATTAAATGAAGTTATAAATCAGCAAAAGAAATATGATATATTAGTATCGAATCCTCCTTATATTAAGGAAGAAGTTATTGATACCTTAATGGAAGATGTTAAAGATTATGAACCACATACAGCTTTAAGTGGTGGAAATGATGGATTAGATTTCTATAGAAGAATTGTAGATGATAGCGATAAAATATTAAAGGAAAATGGTATTCTTGCATTTGAAATTGGCCATGATCAAGGTGAGGAAGTTAGCAATTTAATGATTGAAAAAGGTTATAAAAATGTTAGAGTAGTTAAAGACTTAGCTGGACTTGACAGAGTTGTTATAGGAAATATTTAGGTTTAGTTAATAGTTAATAGTTAATGGTAAAACTCTTAACAGAGTTTTTTAACTATATATTTTAAATTCAGCTTAGCCGAATTTATTCATTAACTATTAACTATAATAACTAGATTGTTGTGCAATTTAGTTATTATATGTGAAGCTTGATAAGTACATAATGGTTATGTTATAATATTTCAATATGAAAAAATACAGTACGGAGTGATATTATGTTATTAGATAAATTAGCATTTACGGAAAATAAATACGAAGAACTATCAGTTAAAATATCAGATCCTTCAATAATGGCTAACCAAAAAGAATGGAGAAAGCTATGTAAGGAGCACGCTGATTTAGAAATAATCGTAACAGCTTATAGAGAATATAAGAAAGTTGTTGAAGATTTAGAAGCTAATAAAGAAATGTTAGAAGAGGAATCAGATAAAGAAATGAGAGAAATGTTATCTGAAGAAATTTCTTTATTAAAAGAGCAAGAAGAAGAACTAGAAAATAAGATTCAAATTCTTTTATTACCTAAAGATCCTAATGATGACAAGAACGTATTTGTTGAAATTAGAGCTGGTGCTGGAGGAGATGAAGCAGCGTTATTTGCAGCTAATCTTTTCAGAATGTACACTAGATATGCTGAATCTCAAAGATGGTCAGTTGAACTAATGAGTTCAAATGAAAATGATCTTGGTGGGTTTAAAGAAGTTGTATTTATGATTAAAGGTAACGGAGCTTATTCAAAGTTAAAATATGAAAGTGGTGTACATAGAGTTCAAAGAGTACCTGACACAGAAAGTTCAGGAAGAATACACACTTCAACAGCTACAGTAGCTGTATTACCAGAAGTTGATGATGTTGAAATAGAAATCAATGATAAAGATTTAAGAATTGACGTTTATAGATCTTCAGGTAATGGAGGACAATGTGTTAATACAACTGATTCAGCAGTTAGAATTACTCATATTCCAACAGGTACAGTTGTAGCTTGTCAAGATGAAAAGTCACAGCTTAAAAATAAAGAAAAAGCTATGAAGGTTTTAAGAGCAAGATTATATGAAGTTGCTGAAGCTGAAAGACTTGCTGGAATCGCTGAAGATAGAAAGAGTCAAGTAGGAACAGGGGATAGAAGTGAAAGAATAAGAACTTATAACTATCCACAAGGAAGAGTTACTGATCATAGAATTGGATTAACATTATATAAATTAGATAGTTTCATGAATGGAGATATTGAAGAAGTTATTAATGCTTTAATTACTGCAGATCAAGCAGAAAAAATGCAGGCAATGGGTAATACTGATTCAATATAAGATTAAAAGCCTTGCATTGGATAATGTAAGGCTTTTAAAATAGGTGATTACATGAAAATAGAAAAAGCATTAAAAAAACAAAAGTTTCATAATAAGATATTTTATATAATTATGATATTATTAGCAGTGTTTCTTCCATTATGTACTTATTTAGCTTATATTAATTCAACAATAATGCTAACCTTTCTAGCATTGATAGAAGTTTTAATTTGCATAGCATTAATAAATAAAATTAATAAATCTACTCTTAAGTTTTCTATTTATAATAATAAATTGAAAATAAAAAATGGGTTATTTTTAAGTTATAGTTTAATTCAATGCGATAAAGTAGCTATTGTACATACTAATAAAAGTAATGAAGATATGGAAATAATTATTATTACACCTGTAAGGTATAAAAATAAAAAATTACATCCTATTTCAAAAGATTTTATGAGAAAAAATAAAGAAGCTGCAGATGAGTATTTAAGAATAAAAAAGATACGTCAAGATTGCTTATATTATTTTCAGGTTATTAATTGTGGTGAATTAAATAAGTATGTATTGTTAGATAACATTTATAGAAATTGTGTTAATGCAGTATATACGTCTTCAGCTATAGAGAACATAAAAATAGCGCGAGGACAAAAAGAAATTTAAAGAAAGAAGGTAAGTCTTTTATGGAAACAAAGGTTGCCATAATAAAAGATATAAATAAGGATATTAAATTTATAGAAGAAGCTGGTGCTATCATTAGAGATGGTGGAACTGTAGCTTTTCCGACTGAAACTGTATATGGATTAGGAGCAAATGCTTTAGATGAAGAGGCTGTAAAGAAGATTTTCATTGCTAAAGGGAGACCGCAAGATAATCCATTAATTGTACATGTTTGTTCAAAGAATATATCCGAATTAGTTAAAGAAGTGCCAGAAGTAGCACAAAGAATGATTGATAAATTTTGGCCAGGACCTTTAACAATTATATTAGAAAAGAATGATATTATTCCAAATATGACAAGTGCAAACCTTAATACTGTTGGAATAAGAATGCCAAGTTCTGAAATTGCTCTTAAGCTTATAGAATTATCAAAAAGACCAATTGCAGCACCTTCAGCTAATATTTCAGGTAGACCAAGTCCAACAGAGGTTGAAAGATGTATTGAGGACCTAAATGGTAAGGTTGATTATATAATTGGTGGAGAAAGTAGTGATATAGGAGTTGAATCAACTATAATTGACTGTACAGTAAATCCACCATTAGTATTAAGGCCAGGTGGTATTACTTTAGAAATGCTTAAAGAAATAGATTCTAATATTGAAATCGATAGTGCTTTAAAATCGAAGCCAACTGAAAATTTTAAACCAAAGGCACCAGGAATGAAGTATAGACATTATGCGCCTAAAGCACATTTAAAAATAATTAAAGGGAAAAATGAAAAAACTATTGAAATAATCAATGAAATATTAGAAAATTATATAGAAAAAGGTAATGATGTAGCTATATTAACTACAGATGAAAATTTAAATAAATTTAATAGCGGAAAAGTAATATCATTAGGAAGTGAAAATAATTTAAACGAAATTGCAAAAAATCTTTTTGAGACGTTAAGAAAATGTGATGACTTAGGAGTTCAACATATCTTATGTCAAGGATTTGAAGAAAAAGGCGTTGGTCTTGCAATAATGAATAGATTAAATAAAGCTGCAGGTTATGATATTTTAGAAGTGTAAATAAGGAGGATGGGGGAGCCTATTCTTCTTTTTTTATAAATAATTAATGTAATAATGTTAGTTATTACATAATAAATAATAGAAAGGTTGGTTTTATGAAAATTGCATTAGGTTGTGACCATGGTGGATTAAATTTAAAAGCAGAAATAGCTAATTATTTAAAATCTCAAAACATTGAGTTTAAGGATTTCGGAACTTATACAGAAGAATCTTGTGATTATGCTGATATAGCATTACCAGTAGCTGAAGCAGTAGTAGCTAAAGAATTTGATTTTGGTATATTAATTTGTGGAACTGGAATAGGAATAGGAATTGCAGCAAATAAGGTACCAGGAATAAGAGCTGCACTTTGCTCTGATACATTCAGCGCTCATGCAACTAGAGAGCATAATGATGCTAACATATTAACTATGGGAGAAAGAGTTGTTGGTAAGGGATTAGCAATAGACATAGTAAAAGCATTTTTAGGGGCCGAATTTGAAGGCGATAGACATGCAAGAAGAATAAATAAAATCACTGAAATTGAAAAAAAATACTCTAAATAATAGGGAGTAATTTAAATAATCTTTAAAGGTTTTACTAGGAGGAAGAAGATAATGAGTAAAGTAACAGAAATTAAGCATCCATTGATATTACATAAATTAGCATATATTAGAAGTAAAGATACTGGATCAAAATATTTTAGAGAATTAGTAGAAGAAGTTTCTATGTTAATGGCATATGAAGTAACAAGAGATTTAGAAACTGAAGAAGTAGAGGTAGAAACACCAATATGTAAGACTAAATGTCAAATGTTAGCTGGTAAGAAGATGGCTATAGTTCCAATATTAAGAGCAGGTCTTGGAATGGTAGATGGAATATTAAATTTAATACCAGCAGCTAAAGTTGGGCATATTGGATTATATAGAGATGAGGAAACACTTCAACCAGTAGAGTATTTCTGTAAGTTACCACAAGATATAGCTGAAAGAGATATAATAGTAGTAGATCCAATGTTAGCAACAGGTGGTTCTGCAGCTGATGCAATCTCTTTATTAAAGAAAAGAGGAGCTAAAAAGATTAGATTAATGTGTTTAATTTCTTCTCCAGAAGGTGTTAAACTTGTTCAAGAACAACATCCAGATGTTGATATATACTTAGCTTCTATTGATGAAAAATTAAATGAAAAAGGATATATTGTACCAGGTCTTGGTGATGCTGGAGATAGACTTTTCGGAACTAAATAATAAAAAGCGAAGACTAAGTCTTCGCTTTTTAATTAAATTACAAACAAGTTAGTTTAGTTAATAGTTAATAGTTAATGTAGAAATTCCTATGGGAGTTTCTTATTAATAATATATTTTTAAATTCAGCTTTGCTGAATTTATTTCTATAATTATTAAATAAAAAAGCAAAGGAGTGAAAGTTATGGCAAAAAGAGAAGGATACTTATCATGGGATGATTATTTTATGTCTGTAGCATTATTATCAGGAAAGAGAAGCAAAGATCCTAGCACACAGGTTGGGGCCTGTATTGTAAATAGAAATAATATAATTGAAAGCATAGGATACAATGGATTACCTAAAGGATGTTCTGATGATGAATTTCCATGGGAAAAAGAAGGGGAAACATTGAATACGAAATATCCATTTGTTGTTCATGCAGAGTTAAATGCAATATTAAATGCAAAGGGTAAAGATTTATCGGGGTGTAAGATATATGTTGCATTATTTCCATGTAATGAATGTGCAAAAGCAATAATACAATCAGGAATTAGTGAAGTTGTCTATTTAAGTGACAAGTATGCGGATACTGATTCAGTAAAGGCTTCTAAAAGAATGTTCAAATGCGCTGGAGTTGCTCTGAATCAGTTAATTCCAACTCACGAAAAAATAGAGCTATCTTTAAATATAAAAGATATTTAATTGCTTGATAATTTAATAACACATTAAATAAAGTAATAATTATCTATAAGCAAATTATGTTTATAAAAAAATCAAATACATACTTAAATAGAAAAGGCGTTATCATATAAAGGATTTAAGGAGAATAACAGGTACAGATATAGAGCAAACTTAAGTGTAAAATTAGTGGAAAAAGGTAAAATATTTTAAAAACTAGTTGATATTGGAAAAAATAAAGTGGTATAATAATAGTGTTAATTGTTTAACAATTTAAACAATTAACACTATTATGATTTTAGGGTAAATTAATGGGAGGGTTTTTTATGAGAGAAGTAGTAATAGTTAGTGCAGTAAGAACTGCAATTGGATCATTCGGTGGGGCATTGAAGGATGTTCCAGCAGCAGATTTAGGAGCACTAGTAATTAAAGAAGCTGTAAATAGAGCTGGAGTTAAACCAGAATTAGTTGAAGAAGTAGTTATGGGAAATGTTATACAAGCTGCTCAAGGACAAAATGTTGCTAGACAAGCTGCTGTAAAAGCAGGATTACCAGTAGAGGTTCCAGCTATGACAATAAATAAAGTTTGTGGATCAGGTTTAAGATGTGTAGCATTAGCGGCTCAAATGATTAAGGCTGGAGATTGTGATGTAGTAGTTGCTGGAGGAATGGAAAACATGTCTGCAGCACCATATGCTATTCCTGGCGCAAGATGGGGTCAAAGAATGGGCGATGCAAAAATGGTAGATACAATGATTAAAGATGCTTTATGGGATGCATTTAATGATTATCATATGGGTGTAACAGCTGAAAACATAGCTAAAGAATGGGGATTAACAAGAGAAATGCAAGATGAATTCTCATTAAATTCTCAATTAAAGGCTGAAAAGGCAATTAAAGAAGGAAAATTTGTAGATGAAATAGTACCTGTTGTTATTCCACAAAGAAAAGGTGAACCAAAAGTATTTGCTCAAGATGAGTTCCCAAGATTCGGATCAACTCTTGAAAAAATGTCTAAATTAAGACCTTCATTTATTAAAGATGGTACTGTAACTGCTGCTAATGCATCAGGAATTAATGATGGTGCAGCTGCATTTGTAGTTATGAGTGCTGAAAAAGCAGAAGAATTAGGATTAAAACCAATGGCTAAGATACTTTCTTATGGAAGCAAGGGATTAGATCCTGCAATAATGGGATATGGACCATTCCATGCAACAAAGAAGGCGTTAGAAGGTGCTGGATTAACTGTAGAAGATATGGATTTAATTGAAGCAAATGAAGCATTTGCAGCACAAAGTTTAGCTGTAGCTAAGGATTTAAATTTCGATATGGATAAAGTAAATGTAAATGGAGGAGCAATAGCACTTGGTCATCCAGTAGGTGCTTCAGGAGCAAGAATATTAGTTACATTACTTCATGAAATGGAAAAAAGAGATGCTAAAAGAGGATTAGCAACTCTTTGTATTGGTGGAGGAATGGGAACTGCTTTAGTAGTTGAAAGAGTGTAATTTATATTAAAAATAAAAAAAAAGGAGCTTTTCAGAGGCTCCTTTTATAACTATAGTAATTATAAATATGTTTAATTGTAATTATTAGAATAAAAAATAATAAAAATTTTAAAAAATAATGAATAAAGTGTAAAGCAATTATTCATAAAAAACTAAATAAATATACAGAATACCTTATTAATAATTATAAAATGATAAAAAAAGTTAAAAAAATTTTTAAAATAGTAATAATATTATCAAAAAGTAACAAAATAAAAGTATGAAACGTTATCAGAATAAATAGGAATAAAAAAATAAATATTATGAAAATTTAAACAAATGAAAGATTATAAAATTAATTGCAAAAATAATTTAAAAAGCTCAAAAAAAAGATTTTAGTTGAGCATTTATGAAATAGTATCTAATAACAGGCTATTTTAACGATTAATTGTAAAAAATAAGTAAAAATGAGGTTTTTATTAATTTAGAACTAGGTATATAATTAGCTAATGTCAACAGGGACAGTGTCTAAAAATAACGTAAGAGTATTCCTAGATAAGAGCTCATTTGTATAAATAAATACATACATATAACGATATAACAATTAGTTTTTATATAGGAATAAGATAAGATTCTAGCTCCCAAATAAGTTATTTACTAGGAGATTAAAATGGCTAAAGATCTAAAGTTTATAGTAAAATCTGTAGCAAGTAATGATTTTATAACTGGAGTTGTTTTATTTTTATTATTAGCTTTGGTAGGAAAATGTAAAATTGGATTAATTTTATTTCTTGGATTAATAATTTCTATGCTGAATTTTATTATTTCAGCAAAAATAACTGAGAAATTCATAAATAATCCTAAAAAAAATAAAGCAATTTTATATCCGTTAAGTTATCTAATGAGAATTATTACTATAGTTTTTATAGCAGTAATCTTTTCTAATAAAATAATTAATTTATTAGTCTTTTTATTAGGATTTTTTATACATTATATAATACTAGTAATAACTACTATAAAAGTGCAGAAGGGAAGTGAATAGATGGAACCATCAAAAGCTATATTTTCTTTTTACTTAGGCAAAATAGCAATTGATATAAAACCAGAGGCAATAGTGCAATTAGTAATTGTTTTATTAATTTTAGCTTTAGCTTGGTGGTCTACTAGAAATATGAAAATAAGACCATCTAAAAAGCAAACTATTGTTGAATGGATTTATAACATGTTAAATAATGCTGTAGTAAGTAATGTTGGAGAAGATTTTAGAGGAATTGTTCCTTTCATAGGAACTTTAGGGATATTTGTGCTAGTAATGAATTTTACAGGTCTAGTCGGAATATCACCACCAACAAAAAACTTTAGTGTTACATTAACTTTAGCTTTAATATCATTTGTAATGGTTCAAGGATATGCTATTAAAAAGAATGGCATTGGAGGATATTTTAAAGGATATTTAGAACCAGTATCTTTCATATTACCAATTACAATATTGGAGAGAGTAATGCTTCCAATATCTCTATCTTTAAGACTTTTTGGTAATATGTTAGCAGCTACTTTTATAATAGAACTTGTTTATGAAAGTTTAGAAAAGATAGCATGGTTTGCACAACTTGTTATACCAATCCCATTACATTTGTATTTCGATATATTTGATGGTGGTATTCAAGCAATTATTTTTGTAATGTTAACAATGATAAACATTAAGATAGTATCAGAACATAATTAAAAGGAGGAAATTAAAAATGAATGAAATAGGAATGAGAGCATTAGGAGCAGGTATTGCAGTATTAGTAGGTTTAGGAGCAGGTATTGGTATAGGAAATGCTACAGGAAAAGCAGTTGAAGGGGTTGCAAGAAATCCAGAAGCAACAGGAAAGATCACAACAACATTAGTTATAGGATCAGCATTCGCAGAAGCAACAGCTATTTATGGATTATTAGTATCTATCTTATTAATATTTGTAGGAGTAGCATAATATTTTAATAACTCCAGAAGGGGGTATCAAATAATGGAATTTAATCCAGGTATTATATTAGCCACTATAGTAAACTTTTTGATTCTATTCTTTGGATTAAAATATTTCTTTTTTGAAAAAGTTAAACTAATAGTTGAAGCAAGAGAGAATGAGATAGTGGAGAAGTTAGACAATGCAGATATGGAGCTTGAAAAAGCGAGAAATCTTGCTATTAGTAATGAAAGAGAACTTCAAAGGGCTAAAGAAGAAGGAAAGGCTATTACAGAAAGCCATAAGAAAAGGGCTGAAAAAGTATATGATGAAATTGTTGAAGAAGCAAGAGCTGAAGCAAATTTAATTATAGAAAGAGCCAAAGTAGAAATTGAAAGGGAAAAAGAAAAAGCTGAGTACTCTTTAAAGAAGGAAGCTATAGACTTAGCTTTAGAACTTTCTAAAAAAGTAATTGAAAAAAATATCGATGAGAAAAAAAATAGAACTCTAATTGATGAATTTATTTCAGAGGTAGGTAAATAAATATGTACGAATATTTAGACCGAAGATATGCCCTTGCACTTTATGAAGTTGCTGAAAAAAAAGGAAAAGTTGATGAATATCTTGGAGATTTAAGAGAAATCTGCAATCTTATAGATAATAATAGTGATTTTTTAGAAGTAATTAAACATCCTCAAATAGGTACAAAGCAAAAGAAAAAGACTTTTATTAACATATTTAAAGGTAAAATCGATGAGGAACTTTTATCATTTTTATTAATATTAATAGAAAAGGACAGAATTTTATTTTTAAAAGAAAAGTTAAAGGAAATGGAGAAAATCCATTTAGAAAGATTAAATGTTTTACAAGGAATTGTTAAAACTACAATACCTTTAGAGGAATATGAATATAATGCTTTAGTAGAAAAATTAGAAAAGAAGTATAATAAAGATATTATATTAAAGAAAATAATAGATCCTGAAATTTTAGGCGGAATTTATGTAAGAATAGGAAATGACGTTATTGATGGAACTGTAAGAACAAGATTAGATGATTTAAGAAAGCTGATGCTTACTACGGAATAGAGGTGATTGCATGAACATAAAACCAGAAGAAATAACATCTATCATAAAAAAAGAAATACAAAGATATGAAAATCAAATTAAAACTTCTGATTCTGGAACAATAATTCAAATTGGTGATGGAATTGCAAGAGTTTATGGATTAGATGATTGTATGCAAGGTGAGCTTTTAGAGTTTCCTAATAATGTATTTGGGATGGCTTTAAACCTAGAACAAGATAATGTTGGATGTGTTTTATTAGGTTCTGAAGAAGGAATTAAAGAAGGCGATATAGTAAAAAGAACTAATAGAATTGTTGAAGTGCCTGTAGGAGAAGGAATTTTAGGTAGAGTTGTAAACCCTCTTGGTGAAGAGATTGATGGTAAAGGACCTATAAACTATGCAGGAACTAGACCGATAGAGGTTCCAGCTCCAAGTATTATAGACAGAGCTTCAGTAAATGAGCCATTACAAACAGGGATAAAGGCAATTGATTCTATGGTTCCTATTGGTAAAGGACAAAGAGAACTTATTATCGGTGATAGACAAACAGGAAAAACTGCTATCGCTGTAGATACAATTTTAAATCAAAAAGGTAAAGATGTAATATGTATATATGTAGCTATTGGTCAAAAGCAATCAACAGTTGCACATATAGTTAATACATTAGAAGAAATGGGAGCACTTGATTATTCAATTGTTGTTGCAGGAACTGCATCAGAAAGTGCACCACTTCAATATTTAGCACCATATGCAGGATGTAGTATGGGTGAATATTTCATGCATAAGGGTAAAGATGTTCTTATAATATATGATGATTTATCTAAGCATGCTGTAGCTTATAGAACAATGTCATTATTACTTAGAAGACCACCAGGAAGAGAAGCGTATCCAGGAGATGTGTTCTATATTCATTCAAGACTTTTAGAAAGAGCTGCAAAGCTATCTAAAGAAAATGGAGGAGGTTCATTAACAGCACTTCCAATTATAGAAACACTAGCTGGAGACGTTACAGCATATATACCAACTAATGTAATATCAATTACAGATGGGCAAATATTCTTAGAAAGTGAATTATTCAATACAGGACAAAGACCAGCAGTAAATGCAGGTATTTCGGTATCAAGAGTTGGTGGTAATGCTCAAATTAAGGCTATGAAACAAGTTTCAGGAACATTAAGGTTGGAACTTGCACAATATACAGAACTTGCAGCATTCGCTCAATTTGGATCTGATTTAGATTCTGATTCTAAGAGAAGACTAGAAAAAGGTAAAAGAATATTAGAAGTATTAAAGCAAGATCAATATAAACCAATGGATGTTGAAAAACAAATAGTTATATTGTATGCAACTGTAAATGACTTTTTATCAGATATAAAGGTTAAAGATATTAGAAAATTTGAAGCTGAATTCTTAGAATATATGGATACTCATCATAGAGATGTCTTGAAGCAAGTTATTGTTGAAAAACAATTAACAAATGAATTAAAAGAAAACATTGAAAAATGTATAATTGATTTTAAAAAAGAATTTTTAAAAGATGCATAGCTTTTTATAGCTATGCAATTCTTTAGGAGGTAAAACAGTGGGCGCAGCGGGACTTATAGAAATTAAAAGAAGAATGAAGTCAGTTGAAAGTACTAGAAAAATAACTAAGGCTATGGGGCTTGTTGCCACTTCAAAACTCAGAAAAGCAAGAAAAGAGCTTATAGCTAACGAGCAATATAATAATTTGTGCAAAGAAGTTATTAGTGAAGTTGTTTCTAGTATGCCGGAAGATTTTGACTCAATTTATTATAAAAGCTTTGATGGAGATAAACTCTATATTGTATTAACTTCAGACACTGGGTTATGCGCAGGTTATAATAATACTGTAGCTATATATTTAAACAATTTAGTTCAAAAAAGTGGCGGAGCAAAAGTTGTTGTTGTTGGAAGCAAAGGAATTTCATATCTTTCTAGATATAAAATAAGCACATATGCTGAATATGTAGATTTACCAGATATGCCTGCTACTAAAGATATTAATAGAATATATAATGATGCTATATATTTATATGAAAAGGGAGATGTTTCTGAAGTAAATATAGTATATACAGAATTTATTTCTCCGGTTAAACAAGAGGTAAAAAGTGTTAAAATATTACCAATAGAAAAGAAAGCTTCTCGAGAAGGTCAATATATAATTGAGCCAAATGAAGAAGCTGTATTTAAAAATGCAATAGATATGTATTTAAAGAGCCAACTTAAGACATGTATGCTTAGTGCAAAAGCTAGTGAACATAGTGCTAGAATGACTGCTATGGATGGAGCTACAGAAAATGCAAATGACATATTACAAAGTCTTAATATTAAATTCAATAGAATTAGGCAAGGTATTATAACACAAGAAATTTCAGAAATTGTTGGGGGAGCCGAAGCTCAAAAGTAGCAAGGAGGAAGAAGTATGTCAGAAAGTAAAATTGGAAAAGTAGTTCAAGTAATTGGACCTGTAGTAGATATAAAGTTCGATGAAGCTTCTTTACCAAACATATACAATGAAATTAAAATTGATATGGGTGATAGAGAGCTAGTTGTAGAAGTTGAGCAACATGTTGGGGATGATATTGTTAGAGCAATAGCAATGGAGTCTACTGATGGATTAAAGAGAGGTATGAAGGCTTTAGATACAGGAAAGCCAATATCTGTACCAGTAGGAAAGAATGTATTAGGAAGATTATTTAATGTATTAGGAAATCCTATAGATAATAAAGGAGCCATAGAATCCGATGAATCATATCCTATACATAGACCAGCACCAAGCTTTAAAGAACAATCTTTAGAGCCAGAAATGTTTGAAACAGGAATTAAAGTAATTGATTTAATTGCACCATATCAAAAAGGTGGGAAGATAGGATTATTTGGAGGAGCCGGAGTAGGTAAAACAGTATTAATCCAAGAGTTAATTAATAATATTGCCAAAGAGCATGGTGGAATTTCTGTATTTACAGGTGTAGGGGAAAGATCTAGAGAAGGTAACGACTTATATCATGAAATGATGGATTCAGGAGTTATAAATAAGACTGCATTAGTATTTGGTCAAATGAATGAATCACCAGGTGCTAGAATGAGAGTTTCATTAACTGGATTAACTATGGCTGAATACTTTAGAGATCAAGGTCAAGACGTATTATTATTTATAGATAATATATTTAGATTTACACAAGCAGGTTCAGAAGTTTCTGCATTATTAGGAAGAATACCTTCAGCTGTTGGGTATCAACCAACTCTAGCTACTGAAATGGGTGCTCTTCAAGAAAGAATCACTTCAACAAAAAATGGTTCTATAACATCAGTTCAAGCAGTATATGTTCCAGCTGATGACTTAACAGACCCAGCACCAGCAACTACATTTACTCACTTAGATGCTACAACAGTATTATCTAGAGCTATATCATCATTAGGAATATTTCCAGCAGTTGATCCATTAGAATCTTCTTCTAGAATTCTTGACCCAAGAATAGTTGGAAAGGAACACTATGAAGTTGCAACAGAAGTAAAAAATATACTTGAAAGATATACAGAATTACAAGATATAATTGCAATTTTAGGTGTTGATGAATTATCAGATGAAGATAAGGCTGTAGTTGCAAGAGCAAGAAGAATTCAAAGATTCTTATCTCAACCATTTACTGTTGCAGAGCAGTTTACAGGAATGCAAGGAAGATATGTTCCAGTTAAAGAGACTGTAAGAGGATTCAAAGAAATTTTATCAGGAAAATACGATGATTTACCTGAATCAGCATTCTTATTTGCAGGTACTATTGAAGAAGTTGTAGAAAAAGCTAATAAAATGAAATAGGAGATGTAAGTTATGGGAAAAACAATAAAACTTAACATTGTATCTCCTGGGCGTGAAGTATTAACAGAGGAAATTATTAGTTTATTGACAACCGAGCCTAATGGTAAAATTGAGTTTCTTGCAAATCATGCACCAAGTATAGTTGCTGCTATACCAACGGTAAGTGTGTATACTACCGCTAATGGTGATATAAAGAAATTATTTACATCTTCAGGAATTATATATGTTAAAGATAACGTGATTAATTTCTGCTGTGATTCATTTAATTATCCAGAAGAAATTGATATAAATCGTGCGGAAGAGGCTTTTAAGAGAGCAGAAGAAAGATTAACTAGTAAAAAAGAAAATGTTGATATAGAAAGAGCAAAGAGAGCATTAGCTAGGGCAAATGCAAGATTGCAATTTAAATAAGGAAATCGCTAAAAAGCGACTTCCTTATTTTTTTTTATAGAAAATTATTTATATAACCTTTTTTTTAGATTTGAATAGAATGATATATATACACGAAATCAGTAGAGAAATATATTAAATTTAGAATAAAGAGAACTATTTTAAGAGCTTAATAATATATATATATTATTAAGAGAAATTATTTTACTACAATGTGGCAGTATATATTTATGTAACTTGAATTAACCAAATAGAATTTTGAAATTTCATTTGGACAATTTATATTAAAGCAATGTATAAAAAAAATAGTTTGGACAATAATTTTAGAGGAAGGGCAGGGGATTACAATATGAAAAAAGTATTTTTTGTATTTCTTTTAATCTTTTCTCTATTAATTATTGGTGGAAAAGAGTATAAGTGTGAATCAAAGGAAGATTCTTTCAGTAAGATTGAAGGATATGTGATAAATAATTATGATTTTGTTCAAAATGGAATTAAATTAGAATATACAGTTGATGAAAAATTATGCAAAGAATACTTAAGGATAAAACAATTTTTTGAAGAAAATAATTTTTTAGTACTTTCTACAGAGAATAATAATATTACAGCAGAAAGTGAAAATATTGATTATAGTATTAATATTTGTGAATATAATGATTTGATAAAAGTTCAAGTTATTCTAATTAATAATGATGTTAGTAAATCAGAGGAAGAATTGAAAAAATTATCACAGAAAATAAGAAATGATAATTTTATAAATGAAAGGTATTTTTCATTTATAAAGGGAAAGCTAAATACACAGGATAAAAATTTGATTGATGATTTGGAAAAAAATTTAAATATAAAAGTTAATGAATATTTAGATATAAACAATGGGTGTGTTGCTGAAGCTACATTTGAAGATAATCAACATATAAACATTGGACAAATTAAGTACGATACAGGTTCATATTTAATTATAGGAACACCGATAATTTTCGTAACATACTAACAATAAATATGGAGGATAATATGGAAAAAATCATAGTTAGAGGTGGAAAGGAACTTCATGGAGAAGTTGATATAAGTGTTGCAAAAAATTCAGTATTACCTATAATAGTTGCAACTATTTTAAATCCAACCGAAATAATTTTAAAGAAAGTACCTATGTTAGAAGATGTTACTGTCTTGATTAATTTATTAAGAGAGTTAAATTGTGAAGTGCAATTTTCTTCAATAACAGGAGATTTAAAAATAAATACCCAAAATTTAAAAGAAGTAGATCCTAATAGTGAGTTAATTAGAAAAATGAGAGCATCTTTTTTAATTATGGGACCTATGTTAGCAAGGTTTGGCAAATGTAAAATATCAATGCCTGGAGGCTGTAATATTGGAAGCAGACCTGTAGATTTACATTTAAAAGGTTTTAATGCTTTAGGAATAGAATCTGAAGTTGGGTATGGATATGTCGAAGCTAAGATTGATAAATTACATGGAAACAGAATTTATTTAGATTTTCCATCTGTAGGAGCTACAGAGAATATTATGATGGCAGCTGTTTTAGCACCAGGAGTTACTGTAATAGAAAATGCTGCTGAAGAACCAGAAATCTGGGATTTAGCAAGATTTTTGAATTGTATGGGAGCTAATATTGAAGGAGCTGGATATGGAAAGATAACTATACATGGTGTATCAGAATTGAAACAACCAAAACCATTTACACCTATATTTGATAGAATAGAAGCTGGAACTTTTATGGTTGCAGCTGGAATTACTAATAGTAAGATAACGATTAATGGAGTAAATGAAGAACATTTAATGCCTACTATCGAAAAGTTGAAGGAGTGCGGAGTTTACTGTACTATAGATGGACAAAAGATGATTGTTGATGGAACTAAAGAAAAAAGACCAGTAGATATAAAAACAATGCCTTATCCTGGTTTTCCAACAGATATGCAGGCTCAAATGATGGCTTTATTAGCAATTACTAAAGGAGTAAGTGTAATAACTGAAACTGTATTTGAAAATAGGTTTATGCATGTTGGAGAGCTAGGAAGAATGGGTGCTAATATAAAAATTGATGGTAGAATAGCAATAGTAGAAGGTGTAACTACTCTTACTGGATGCGGGGTTAAAGCTACTGATTTAAGAGCTGGAGCAGCAATGATATTAGCTGGATTAGTTGCAAATGGACAAACGGAGATAGGAGAAATATATCATATTGATAGAGGATATACTAATATTGAAGAAAAGTTTAGAAAGCTTGGAGCAGAAATATATAGAGTTCATAAATAAATTAGGGGTCTTTTTTGACTCCTAATTTTATTTTATATAGAAATATAAGAATTAATAATAATGATAATTTGGAATTGTTCAACAGATTAAAACATATATATAGGTGTAACCTTGGTAAGATGGAGGGAGTATGAGTAAAAATTTTTTAAAAGGATTTACAACGATTAAGTTAGTAATAGTAACAGCTATATGTATTATTTTGTTTATGATAATAATTCCAGTAATAACTATGAAGGCAGATGTGAAAATAGATTTTAATAAATATGCAACTAATAAAGAAAAGATAAATGTTAATGAATCGGATAAGAGTGAAGATAATAAGGTAGAGGAAGAGATAGATAATACAGAGATTAAAGACAAAGTAGATGAAGTGGACAATGTAGATAATGTGGATAAGATAGAGGATATAAACAATGAAATAAACATTAATACAAATAGTACTGTTTCTGTATATATTACTTTAGAGAATAGAATAGAGGAGATAGAACTAGAAGATTATGTATATGGTGTACTTGCAAATACAATGCCTATTAGCTTTGAAACTGAAGCATTGAAGGCTCAAGCTATTGTAGCTAGAACCTATGTTGTTAGTAAAAAAATAAATCCATGTACAGAGGCTAATGGAGGAGATATATGTGACTCAGCACATTGTCAGGTTTATTCATCAAAGGATGATATCCTTAAGAAATGGGGAGAGGAAAATGGAGAGAGATATTGGGAAAAAATAAAAAATGCAGTAGATGATACAAAAGGTATGGTTTTAACTTATGATAGCGAATTGGTAATGTATCCATTATATTTTGCTGTTAGTGCTGGAAAGACCGAGTCAGCAGAAGAGTTAGGGATGGGAAAAATCCCGTATCTTAAATCAGTAGATAGCCCAGGTGATGAGGAATCATCTAAATTTGAAAGTTCTAAGGAAATTACATTAAGTGATTTAGCTTATATAATAAGTAATAAATATCCTAAGTCTGGCATAACTTCAAGTAATATAAGAGATAGTATTAGTATATTATCAAGAAGTGAGTCGGGGGGAGTTATTGAATTAAAAGTAGGAGATAGTGTGATTAAAGGAGCTGATTTTAAAGTTTTGCTAGGGCTCAACTCAACAAACTTTGATTATTCTATAGGAGATAATACGATTATATTCAATTGTAAAGGCTATGGTGAAGGGGTTGGAATGAGTCAGTGGGGGGCAAATGTTATGGCTAAGGATGGGAAGAGTTATGATGAAATATTAAAGCATTATTATACGGGTATTAATATAGGAAATTTAAAATTTAACCTATAAGGTTAATATATACTATATAAACACGAAGAGATTTGATTTATCAAATCTCTTTTTGTTTTTTTATATATAAATTTGACGAATAAAAATTTAGTATAGATTGAATTAATTTAATTTTAGGGGCAAGAATACAATACAGGAGGTGTTGAAATGGACCAAAATAAAAAAAATAAAGTAAAGGACTTTTTCAGAAAGGAGGGCTTTTACTTAGTTTTACTAGTATGTTTATGTGTAGTTGCAACTGTAGCAGCATTTACTATTAAAAAGAATTCAGTTGCTAAGGAGCAAAACAATACTAGCAATGAATTATCTTTAAATGATGTTCAAGATAGCAATTCTTCAGAGGTTGATTCTAACTTTAATATGCAAAATGCAGAAAGGGTAGAAAACAATGATGAATTAGCAGAAGCAAATGATAATGAAATATCTCAAGAAGAAGTTACTAATGAAGCAGATAATGATACTAATGATACTAATGAAGCGATTGTTTCTGAAAATCAAAATAACTCAGAGCAAGAAGCTGATGTTGATGTTTCAGCAGGAACTGATAGTAATATTGTTCTATCATTACCTATAGATGGTGAAGTAGCTATATCAAGAGAATTTGGAAAAATGGTAAGAACTTATTCAGATGAAACTAGAAGTGAAGATATATCTAGAAGAGGTATTGATATAAATGCTGCTGTCGGAACAACTGTTAAGGCAGCTGCAGAGGGTAAAGTTGAAGAAGTATCAAGCAATACTACAGATGGAACTTATGTTGTTATTGCACATGCTAATGGGCTAAAAACAAAATATGCTAACTTAAGCGAAGATGTTAAGGTAGCAGCAGGGGATACTGTTAGTGCTGGTACTGAAATAGGTACAGTAGGAAATAGTTCAGGTATATTTACATCAAAAATTTGCGGAGATGTATTAAATGTTCAAGTACAAGATGCAAATGGAAAAGATGTTGATCCAAGTGCTTATTTCGAGATGAAATAATTTATTAAAGTATCAACCATTTTTATGGTTGATACTTATACAATTATTTAATTAGTTTGAGAATATGAATTTTTTTTATAGATTAAGTAAATAATATATCAAATAGAGATTAAGGAGGTATAATCTTGAAAGACTATATAGAAGAAAGAGTTTTAGAGGTAGCCCAATATATAATTGATTCAAAAGCTACAATTAGAAAAACAGCGAAAGTATTTGGGGTAAGTAAGAGTACTATTCATAAGGATATGACAGAAAGATTACCTAAAATTAATCCGGCTATAGCTGAACAAACACATTTAATATTAGAATTAAATAAATCTGAAAGACATATTAGAGGCGGTAAAGCCACAAAAATGAAATATAAGGCGAATGAAGGATAAAGCTATTGAATGATAAATCCATTAAATATATAATAGAAAAAGGAATAATTTTGTAGAAAAAACAAATATTTTGAATTTTATTATATAGGAGTGAATAAAATGTGGTTTTGGAAAAGCGGTAGCGATTTGGGAATTGATTTAGGGACAGCCACTGTACTTGTTTATGTAAAAGGAAAAGGAGTAGTATTAAAAGAACCATCAGTTGTAGCAATTAATAAAAATAATAATAAGGTTTTAGCAGTTGGAGAGGAAGCAAGAAGGATGATAGGGAGGACCCCTGGTAATATTGTAGCAGTAAGACCATTAAAGGATGGGGTAATTTCTGATTATGATGTTACAGAAAAAATGCTTAAGGCTTTTATTAAGAAAGCTTTAGGAAAAAGAAGGGTTATAGCACCGAGAGTTATGATTTGTATTCCATCAGAAGCAACAGAAGTCGAGAAAAGAGCAGTAATAGATGCAGCTATGAATTCGGGAGCTAAGAAAGTTAATCTAATTGAAGAACCATTAGCGGCTGCAATTGGAGCAGGATTAGATATTACGAAACCAGATGGACATATGATTATTGACATTGGTGGTGGAACAACTGATATTGCAGTTATTTCATTAGGTGGTATTGTTATTAGACAGTCTATAAAAGTCGCAGGTGATAAATTTGATGAAGCAATTACTAGATATGTAAGAATGAAGTATAAGCTTCTAATTGGTGAAAAGACTTCAGAAGATTTAAAGGTTAGTGTTGGATCTGTATTTAAGGGATCAAGGAACATATCAACGACTATTAAGGGTAGAAATTTAATTGCTGGTTTACCAGGTGAAGTTATTATTTCTACTGAAGAATTAAGAGAAGCATTAATGGAACCAGTATCAATGATTGTTGAAAGTGTAAAATCTGTATTAGAAAAGACTCCACCGGAATTAGCAGCAGATATTATTGAAAAAGGAATATTAATGACTGGTGGTGGTTCGTTAATAGATGGATTAGATAAACTTATAGAAGAGAATACAGGTATTAATGTTAGTATTGCAAGTAACACAGTAGAGGCAGTAGCAATGGGAACAGGTGAGGTTCTTAAGTATGCTGATAAATTGGACAATAATATTTCTAATAAAGAAATTACTTTAATAGATTAAATTTATATTAGTAAACAAATAATGCTAGAAGTTATAACTTCTAGCATTATTTGTTTACTATAGAATTTAAATAATAAGCATGTATTAATCCATGAGAAATTACTTTTGCCATTTCGAAAACAAGATGAAGTCGTATACTTCTAGAAGTGAAGAATTCAGCAGTATCACTAGAGTCTATTATACCAATTATTGAAGCAATACCTACATCGGGAAGTGATTTTCCAACACCTTTCCCAGGATGGATAGGATAATCACGAGTGTGTATTTCACCAATTGAATTTACATCTCCGAGACATGCATCTATACCTATTATAGAAGCATTAGGATGAAGCTTATTGATTTCAATAAGTTTTTTATCTAAGTTTAATGCATGAATCGGATTTTCTAACGTACCGTATACAGGTAAAGGAAAATTATGTTCTTGAAGAAAAGTTCCAACAAGTGGGCCTAAACAATCACCTACGCATTTATCAGTACCGATGCATACTATAATACTATTAGAATTAATATATTTTCTCATAAATTCAGCAATTTCATAGTATGCTAAATTAGATTTATAATTAAACTTTCTTTTAATCAAATAATTCACCTCCCATTTTTATATATGGAAATTATTTTTCGCTATTTAAAATAACAAAAAATAATGTTTGTTACTTTAAAGAAAACTTCTTTTCGATTCATTTAGTAAATAAATTTAATAATAAAATTAAAAGTTTAAATTTTGATTATATTATAGCTTGTCTTATATAAAATATATGATTTACAAAGCAATAATATAATTTTATTATAAAAAATTATATTAAGAACTTAAAAGAAAAGGTATCAGTTGGACAATGATGATTTATAAAAGTATGTAAAATTTATTAAAATTAACAAGCTTGTACTTATACTATATTTATATGAGGGTAAATTTGTTACTAATTATGAGGTGAAAAATGAATAAAAAATCTACTATTAAATTTGAAAAAAGTATTATTTTTATTATTATAAAAAAATAGAATTATATATTAAAAAGAAGAATTATAGAGAAAATAAGAGTATATTAAGAATAATCTTTTATAAAGATTAAAAATGGGGGTTGAAATATAATTGGTTTAATTATATACTAGTCCTTGTCAGTTCGGCAGTAACATAATGAATGACAAAAAAGTTGTAAATAAGCACATGGGGGAGTTCCCGAGAGGCCAAAGGGGGCAGACTGTAAATCTGTTACGTTTCGTTTCGATGGTTCGAATCCGTCCTCCCCCACCATTAACAACTTAAAAAAGAAAATTTGAAATTTGGTATTATGCTTCATTGGCTCAATGGCAGAGCAGCTGACTTGTAATCAGCAGGTTGTTGGTTCGACTCCGACATGAAGCTCCAAATGGGGGAGTTCCCGAGAGGCCAAAGGGGGCAGACTGTAAATCTGTTACGTTTCGTTTCGATGGTTCGAATCCGTCCTCCCCCACCATTTCAAATTTAGTTTTATGGAAGCATAGCTCAGCTGGGAGAGCATCTGCCTTACAAGCAGAGGGTCACAGGTTCGATCCCTGTTGTTTCCACCAAATAAGCTTCATTGGCTCAATGGCAGAGCAGCTGACTTGTAATCAGCAGGTTGTTGGTTCGACTCCGACATGAAGCTCCAAATATGGGGGAGTTCCCGAGAGGCCAAAGGGGGCAGACTGTAAATCTGTTACGTTTCGTTTCGATGGTTCGAATCCGTCCTCCCCCACCATTAGCATGGTTTATACCATGCTTTTTTTATTTTATAAAAAATAAATTATAATCATATTATTTTTTATGAATATATTAAATGTTGACATAGTATAATTATATTGATAAAATATTCTAGAAATAAAATTTGATATTAGTTCTTATCCAGAGAGGTGGAGGGATAAAGGCCCTGTGAAACCCGGCAACCTATTAACAGTTAAAAGTTAATAGTTAAGATTAGAGAAAACTATTAGGATTTCATCTATAACTATGAACTATAAACTAAGAATTATTAACTAGGTTAATGTGGTGCAAATTCCTGCAGAACAATTAAGTTTGCAAGATAAGAAAGACCTTAGATAATTATAGTCTCTTCTTTTTGCAAGAGGCTTTTTTTATTGCTTAGAATTAATATCAAAACGAGAGGAGCTAAGCAAAATGAGAAGATTATTTACTTCAGAATCAGTTACAGAAGGGCATCCAGATAAAATATGTGATCAAATTTCGGATGCAGTATTAGACAGTATATTAGAAAAGGACCCAACAGCTAGAGTTGCTTGCGAAACAGCAGTAACAACAGGAATGGTACTAGTAATGGGAGAAATATCAACATCTTGTTATGTAGATATTCCTAAAGTAGTTAGAAAAACAATTAGAGAAATTGGATATGATAGAGCTAAATATGGATTTGATTGTGATACATGTTCAGTATTAACATCTATTGATGAACAATCTGGAGATATTGCAATGGGAGTTGATGAAGCTTTAGAATCTAGAGCAGGAACAAAGGATGATGTTGAAGCAGTAGGAGCTGGAGATCAAGGAATGATGTTTGGTTATGCTACTAATGAAACACCAGAATTTATGCCTTCACCAATTGCCATGGCACATAGATTGTCAAGAAGATTAACTGAAGTTAGAAAAAATGAAACTTTACCTTATTTAAGACCAGATGGAAAAACTCAAGTTACAGTTGAGTATGATGATAATAAAGTTGTAAGAATTGATGCAATAGTTATTTCAACTCAACATGATGAGCATGTAAGTCAAGAGCAAATAAGAGAAGATTTAATGGAGCATGTAATTAAACATGTTATTCCAGCTGAATTATTAGATGAATCAACTAAATATTACATTAATCCTACTGGAAGATTTGTTGTTGGTGGACCACAAGGTGATAGTGGATTAACAGGAAGAAAGATTATAGTTGATACTTACGGAGGATATGGAAGACACGGTGGTGGTGCTTTCTCAGGAAAAGATCCAACAAAAGTTGATAGATCAGCAGCTTATGCAGCAAGATGGGTAGCTAAGAATTTAGTTGCAGCTGGTGTTGCAGATAAGTTAGAAATTCAATTGGCTTATGCAATAGGTGTTGCAAAGCCGGTTTCTATAGAAGTTGAAACTTTTGGAACAGGTAAATTAAATGAAGAAGAAATAACAAGAATTGTAGAAAAAGTATTTGATTTAAGACCAGGAGCTATAATAAGGGATCTGGATTTAAGAAGACCTATATACAGACAAACAGCAGCTTATGGTCACTTTGGTAGAAATGATTTAAATTTACCTTGGGAACAATTAAATAAAGTAGAAGAAATTAAGAAATACTTATAATAAAAAAGCGAAGACATGAGTCTTCGCTTTTTTATTAGATTGAAAAGAAATTTACTCAGTTAGAAAATTAGTAGTTTATCATGAAACTATTCCTAAATTAATAACTATTAACTCAAAACTCTTAACTAGAATAAACTATTTTTCCGTTTACGATAGTCATTTTAATATCAATATTATCATCGAATAAAACTAAATCAGCATCAAAATTTTCTTTTATTTGACCTTTTTTATCATCCACTCTACAATATTTAGCACCGTTAAATGAAGCCATTTTAACTATTTCGTATAAAGGATAATCAGTATTTTCGTATATGTTTTTGATTGCTTTATTTAAAGTTAAAATTGATCCTGCTAATGCACCATTCTCAAGTCTTGCTGATCCATCTTTAACTATGACTGGTTGTCCTCCTAGGGCATAATTTCCATCTGGCATTCCACAAGCACACATTGCATCTGTAACTAATAAAGTTTTATCAGTTCCTTTTTGTTTATAAGCTATTCTTAATGATGGATAGGATATGTGTATACCATCAGAAATAGTTTCAGTAGTAATATCAGTATCAAAGGTTGCACCTACAACACCAGGTTCTCTATGAGTGAAGCCTGTCATTGCATTAAATAAATGAGTTGAGTGACAGAAGCCACATTTGATACCTTCAATTGCTTCTTCATAAGTAGCTTTAGTATGACCTATAGAGCAACGAATACCCTTTTCGGTTAATATACTAGCAAGTTCTTTAGCTCCATCAACTTCTGGTGCCATTGTAATTGATACTACAGAATCCATTGCATCTCCAGTCATAGATTCAAAATTTTCAAAAGTTGGTTTAATTAAATAGTTAGGATTTTGAGCTCCAATGGCATTAGGACTGATAAAAGGTCCTTCTAAGTGTGCGCCTAAAACTTGAGCACCATCTGTACCTTCAAGTTTAGCTTTTTTTATTGCAGTCATAGATTTTAATATGTCTTCTGCTGACATCGTCATTGTAGTTGGTGTAAATGAAGTTGTACCATACTTACAGATGGTTTTGGAAATTTCATTTATTGCGTCAAATGTACCATCCATAGTATCATATCCTCCAGCTCCGTGTATATGAATGTCTATAAATCCAGGAGCTACATATAAACCTTTACAGTCGATGACTGAATCAGAAGAAGTAGTATTTGGATTTATTTCTTTAATAATACCGTTTTCAATTAATATAGAGCCTTTTTCAATTTTATCTAGAAAAATAATATTACAGTTTTTTAATAACATATTAAATAACCTCCCTATGATGTTTAAGCTTTTTATTATAAGCAAATAATTTATAAGTGAATAAGAAGAGTATAAATTAACAATCAAAATTTCACTTATGATATAATTATATAATATTAATAAGTAAAATAAAATGTTTGGAGCGATAATATGGAGATATTAGATGGCTTAGTTGAAGCAGTAATTTTTAGAAGTGAAGATAGCGGATATGTAGTAGCTAAAATTACAGCGAATAAAGAGGTTGTTACGATTGTTGGAATAATGCCGTTATTAAAAGAAGGTCAACAAATAGAGGTTAAAGGAAATTGGATTACACATAAACAATTTGGAAGACAATTTAATGTAGAAGAATATAAAGAGCTTCTTCCAACTTCTGTTAAGGAAATTGAAAAATATTTAAGCACAGGCATAATACATGGAATAGGGCCAGTAACAGCAAAAAAAATAGTAAAAGCATTTGGAGAAGAAACTTTAAATATATTAGACAATAATATTGAAAGACTCAAAGAAGTTGAAGGTATTGGTGAAAAGAAGTATAACATTATTTATGATTCATATTTAGAAAGCAAAGAACTTAAAGATATAATTATGTTTTTTCAAAAACATGGAGTAACAATAAATCAATGCTTAAAAATATATAAAAAATTTGGTCCAGATTCTCAAGATATTGTATCTAAAAATCCATATATTTTAAGTGATGAAATTTCTGGAATAGGTTTTCTAACTTCAGATAGAATTGCAAAAAGCTTAGGAATTGAGCCAGTATCGGATTTTAGAATTCAAAGTGGAATAAGATATGTTTTAAATAATTTTTCAGGTTTAGGAAATACATATATGCCTAAAGATAAGCTAATAAAAGAGTGTCAAAAGGTCTTGGTTGTAGATAAAGAGTTAATAGAAGCAAATATATATAATAGCGTATTAGAGGGTAAAATAAAAGTAGAAAAAATTAATGATGTAGAAGCTGTGTATGCTCTGCCATATTATTTTTGTGAATTAGGAGTAACCAATAAAATTATTACTTTAAGTATTGAAAACTTTCAAACTATAAACTCTGATATTTCTTTTGAAATATCTAGTTTTGAAAAGAAAAATAATATAGAATTTGCAGATTCTCAAAAGGAGGCTATACTAGGAGCTTTTGAAAATGGGATAGAGATAATTACTGGTGGTCCTGGTACAGGTAAGACTACTATAATTAAATGTATAATAGAGATATATGAAAATAATGGGATGAAAGTTCTTTTAGCAGCACCAACAGGAAGAGCAGCTAAGAGGATGACAGAATCAACAGGAAGAGAAGCAAAAACTATACATAGACTACTAGAAATGGGTGTAAGCGATGATGAAAATTCATTTTTTGGTAAAGGTGAAGGTGAACCATTAGAAGGAGATGTAATAATAATAGATGAAGCATCCATGATTGACATAATGCTTATGAATAGCTTACTTAAGGCTATTAAACTTGGAACAAGAGTTATCATAGTTGGAGACGTTGATCAGCTTCCATCAGTAGGTCCTGGAAATGTTTTAAGGGATTTAATAAATAGTGAATTTATTAAGGTTGTAAGGCTTAAAGAAATATTTAGGCAGGGAAAAGAAAGTATGATTATCACTAATGCACATAGAATAAATAATGGTGAGTTGCCATACTTGAATAAAAAAGGTGGAGATTTCTTTTTTGATAATAGAGAAAGTAATGAAGAAATTTTGTCCACTATTTTAGATTTAGTAAATAGAAGATTACCCCTTTTTAATCCTAAGTGGGATAAAACAAGAGATATTCAAGTTCTTTCTCCTACTAGGAAAGGAATATTAGGAGTAGATAACTTAAATAATGAGCTTCAAGCTATATTAAATCCACCTAGTAAAAATAAAAAAGAGAGAAATATTAAGGATATAATTTTTAGAGAAGGCGATAAGGTAATGCAAACTAAAAATAATTATTCTTTAAAATGGAATAGAACAGGTGGATATGGCGATAATGAAGGTGTAGGGGTATTTAATGGTGATATGGGATTTATTGAATCGATTAGTGAGGAAAGTAGAACTGTCACTGTTGTATTTGATGATGAAAGAAGAATTGTATACGATAATATATATGTAGAAGAGTTAGAGTTAGCTTATGCAATTACTATTCATAAGAGTCAAGGTAGTGAATTTAAAGTTGTAATCACACCTTCATTTATGGGTTCAGCTTTTTTAATGAATAGAAATATTTTGTATACAGGTATAACTAGAGCAAAAGAATTAGTTGTAGTTGTAGGTAATCAAAAATCACTAAAATACATGGTAGATAATACAAATAGTATGGAGAGATATTCATCATTAAAAGAAAGAATTGTAGATATTGTATCTGATGATAAAATAAAAGAAGAATAGATAATGGAGTTCTGATACTATGAATTATAAGGAATTGAGTAATACTTTTAAAAAGATAAATAAATGGTATGGTAAAAAAACAAAGGTTTTATCAATAAAGACGAGGCCTTTTAATACAGTTGAAATTTTTTCAAATATAATAAATAAAGTTGTAGGTAGAGAAAGTAATATACTATACGTATTCTGTAGCAAAAAAGAAAAATATGTATATGAACAACAAAATGAACTATATGAATATATTAATGAGACTATAGAAAAAGAAAAAATTGAAAGCAAAATTAAATTTATTTTTATAGATGAAATTAATAAAATAGACAATTTATATGATTTAGTTATATTTGATGACATAAGTTTATTTTCTAAATCTAGTAATAAATACATTAGGGAAGCCATAGAAGATATATATTGGAATTGTAATAAAATAATAGTGTATGCCTCAGAATATATTTTCCCTATTGGAGAAAAATTTGAAATTAATTATATGCCATCACAAGAACCGATGATAGAACCACGATTAATGAATACTAGAATAAAATTAGAACAGGATATTCCACTTTCCTTATTTGAATACTTTAGGTGGTTTAAGGAAAATAAAAGAATTGTTTTAATAGTGGTTCCTTCAGAAGATAAATTAAATAAAGTTTATAATCATTATTACAATATTTTAAAAGAATTAAATATAAGAGTAGTTCGCTATAGTAAAAATCAAGATTTCAGCTTTATTAAAGAAATAATAGATGGTTATAGTGATGCTTTATTTATAGTAACAAATAATTGTGGACAGTATATAAAAAATATTCCTGATGTAAATATAATAATGTTGTTTGCAGACGATATGTTTTATTCATATAAGAAGATACTATATATGTGTGCAGCAATTAATGTTAAAAGTAATATTCATTCAGAAGCAATAATGGTATCTAGGGAAGTTTCTGAAGAAATGGATAAAGCTAAAAATATGGCGAGATCATTTAATAAAAATTTGTGGGAAAGACAATATTTAAAATATTAAAAAAAATATATCAGGAGTTATTAGATATAGTTTATCCGATAGAAGAAAAGTGTATTCTTTGTGAAATAGAAGGATTTATAGGGATATGTGATTGCTGTAAATCTGAAATTAAGAAATGTGATGTTGAGGATAAAACTAATATTTCATATGGGTTTTATGGAGGATTATTAAAAAAGTTAATTTTAGAATTTAAATATAATAAAAATTTTACTGCTGGAGAGATATTATCAAATTTAATTTTAGAGATAATAAATAATCAGAGTATTAATGCTGATGTAATTTGTTATGTTCCTATGACTAAAAAAGCAATTAGAAAAAGGGGATTTAATCAATGTGAAATTATGGCAAGAAACATTAGTTATAATACAGATATTCCAATTAGTAATTGTGTAATAAAGTCAAAGCATACAAAGGAGCAGAAGACTTTAAGTAAAGATGAAAGAAAAAGTAATATTAAAGGAGTCTTTAATATAAAAAGTAGCAAAGATATAAAGGATAAACATGTTATATTGATAGATGATGTTGTTACTACTGGAGCTACAGTAGATGAATGTAAAAATATTTTATTAAAATATGGTGCAAATAAAATTACGGTATTGACAATTGCTAAAAGCAATATATAATAGTAATGTAAAGTTAGGTCTGTGGATGAAAGTCGATGCCAGTCGCAGGCGAAACGATCCACGTAAGTTAGACAAAGTTTTAATGAGCATGGTGCGGTATAGAGGTAAGTCCTGCCAGTAGAGATACTGAGAGTGTTAGTAGTGAGAGGTTAATTCCGGGTAGCAAAAGCTCCAGCAGGCGAGTGTGGGGGCAAAATCCAGGTCAGCTAACTTTATATAAAAAAACATCAATTCGTATGAGTTGATGTTTTTTTATTTTGTTTAAATATTAAGAGAAATAAAGGAAAATAGAGTTATGTAGAGTTAACAAGTTTAAATTTTCTGTAAATTCAGAAAACAATGCTTGTGGAATAAATTTGAAAATGGTAACATATAACTATACTAAATATTGAAATCTTAATAATTATAATTAGAACTTAAAGAGAGGGGTTGACCTTATGAGAGTAACAGTAATAGGAAAGAACATTAACGTAACACCTGCATTGAAAGAAATAGTAGAAAAGAAGATTTCGAAGCTAGACAAATACTTTGAACCTAATGTAACTGCGAGAGCTACATTAACAGTTCAAAAGAATAGTCAAATTTTTGAGGTGACAATACCTTTTAATGGCGTAGTTTTAAGATGTGAAGAATCTACAGATGATATGTATAAGTCTATAGATTTAGTGGAAAATAAACTTGAAAGACAAATCAGAAAGCAAAGAACAAAATTACAAAGAAGAAATAATGAGTCTTTAAGGTTTGGTAACTTTGATGAGGTTGCATCTGAGGAAGATGATAATGAAGGTGAAATAGTAAAAGTTAAGAGATTTAATATAAAACCAATGAGTACTGAAGAGGCTATATTACAAATGGAACTTGTTCAACATAATTTCTTTGTATTTAAAGATTGTGATACAGAAAATATTAATGTTATATATAAGAGAAAAGATGGAAATTATGGTTTGTTAGAGCCTGATTATGTTTAGAATATAATTTATTATATGGAGCTGTCGCAATAGCGGGTAAAAAAATCCGCTAGCGATAGCTCTTTTTCTATATTTTCAAAAAAATAATTGTACATTTTCGATTAAAATCAAATTGAATATAAAAATAGACGCACTTAAA